>PXAW01000337.1 GCA_003567055.1 Hyphomicrobiales bacterium | reverse complement strand
GAGGCATTGGTGCGCGGCCCCGCCGGGGAGGGCGCGGGCAGCGTGCTCGGGACGGTCGACGATACCAACCGCTATGCCTTCGACCAGGCCGCGCGGGTGAGAGCGCTGGAACTCGCGGCACAGCTCGACCTGCCCGCTAAGGCCGCGAATCTCTCGATCAATTTCCTGCCCAACGCCGTCTACCGCCCGGAAGCCTGTATCCGCACCACGCTGGAGACGGCGTCGCGCGTCGACTACCCGATCGATGCCATCATCTTCGAGCTGACCGAGGGTGAAGCCGTGGCCGATGCCGGGCATCTGACGCGGATCGTCGAGAGCTATCGCAAGATGGGCTTCAAGACCGCGATCGACGATTTCGGCGCCGGCTATTCCGGCCTCAACCTGCTCGCCCGCTTCCAGCCGGATATCGTCAAGCTCGATATGGAACTCGTGCGCGACATCGACCGTGAGAGGGTCAAGCGCGTCATCGTCGCGGGAATCATGCGCATCTGCGATGATCTCGGCATCACCGTCATCGGTGAGGGCGTCGAGACGGCGGGCGAGAGCGCGGCTTTGTGCGATCTCGGCATCGCGCTGCAACAGGGCTACCTCTTCGCCCGCCCCGGCTTCGAGAGCCTGCCCGATCCGGTCATGCCGGCGGAACCGGCCTGCGCCTGATCCGGAGGCGGATCACTGAGCGGGTGCATCTCGCGTTCGCCCTTTTCCAGAATACCGAGCAGGCTGTCGATCATATCGGCCTGCGCGGCGGGTTTGTCCCAGCGGATGCGGTGGATGCGCGGAAAGCGCATGGCGATGCCGGATTTGTGACGCGGCGAGCGTTGCAGCCCCTCGAAGGCGATCTCGAGCACGAGCCCCTCATCGGCCCCGTGGGCGACTTCGCGCACCGGACCGTAGCGCGCCCGGGTATGAGCGCGGACATGGCGATCGAGCTGGCCGAGTTCGACATCGGTGAAGCCGAAATAGGCCTTGCCGACGGGCACGATGCGCCAGCCTTCCGGCTCCTCGCGCCAGACGCCGAAGGTGAAATCCGAATAATAGGACGAGCGTTTGCCATGGCCGCGCTGGGCATACATCAGCACGGCATCGACGAGATGCGGATCGCGCTTCCACTTGAACCATTGCCCCCTGGGGCGCCCGGGCAGATAGGGGCTGTCGGCGCGCTTGAGCATCAGCCCCTCGACCGCGCCCGCATCCGCCCCCGCGCCGGCCTCCTGCGGAGCGATGCGCGCGGCGGCGAGCGCCTCACGGTCGGCGAAGTGGACGAGCGGCGAGACGTCGATGCGCGCACAGGCCCAGCCCGCTGCCGCCGCCTCCAGCGCGGCGCGGCGCTCGATGAAGGGCAGCGGGCGCAGATCCTCGCTGCCGCGCGCGAGCAGATCATAGGCGCGGATATGGGCGGGATAATCCGCCATCAGCTTGCGCGAGACGCTCTTGCGGTTGAGCCGTTGCTGCAGGACGTTGAAGCTCTGCACGCGCCCCTCGCGCAGCACCAGCAACTCGCCGTCGATCACGGTCCCTTCCGGCAGGATTTCGAGCAGATCGGGAAAGGCGGGCGAGATATCCTCGCCGGTGCGCGAATAGATCCGCCGCACCAGCCGCCCCTCCCCGTCGCGGGCGCAGGCCGCCTGGACGCGGATGCCGTCCCATTTCCATTCCGCGATGAAAGCCGCCGGATCGAGCCCCGCGAGATCGCTCTCGTCGAGCGGATGGGCCAGCATGGGCGGGCGGAAGGGGACGGGATCGCGGCTCTGCGGGCGCTCGCCCGTGCCCTGCGCCCAGGCGAAGAGCGCTTCATAAGGCGGCTCCAGCCCGTGCCAGACCTCCTCGATGTCATCCGGCGCGAGCGGGCCGAGCTCGGCCAGCGCGACCTTGGCGAGGCGCGCCGAGACGCCGACGCGCAGGGAGCCGGTGATCAGCTTGAGCAGCGCCCAGCGCCCGTTCTCGTCGAGCCTGTCGAGCCAGCCGGCCAGCAGGGCGGGCAGGCGCGCCTTGCCGGTTTCCGACAGGCCCGCCACCACTTCCGACAGGCTCGGCGCCGGCATGTCCGGCACGGCCTCATCCGGCTGCGGCCAGAGCAGGGCCACCGTCTCGGCCAGATCGCCGACGTAATTGTAGGACATCTCGAACAGAACCGGATCGACCCGCTCCGCGATCAGCGCGCGTATGAGCCCGGCCTTGGCCTCGCGGAATGCGAGACCGCCGGTCAGCGCCGCGAGCGCATAGCCGCGTTCCGGATCGGGCCGGCGCGCGAAATGATCGGCGAGCAGGCGGGTCTTGGCATTGCGCCCCGATTCGAAGGCGAGCCGGTCGAGCAGGGCGGCGAATTCCTGCATCACCGAGCCCCCTGGCGAAGCGTTGTCATCCGCACGCTCATGATTGCGCCTCCTCCTCGCCATAGCCGAGCAGGTTGAGCGGGCGCGCCGCGATCCCCGCACCGGCGCACCAATGCGCCAGCGCATCCGCCTCACCATGGGTGAGCCAGACCTCGCCGGCGCCGGTCTCGCGGATGGTGGCGATCAGATCGTCCCAATCGGCATGATCGGAGACGACGAGCGGCAGCTCGACGCCCTTCTGGCGAGCGCGGGCGCGCACCCGCATCCAGCCGCTGGCGAAACAGGCGATCGGATCGGGGAACTTGCGCGACCAGCGATCCTGCATGGCCGAGGGCGGACAGATGACGATCTCGCCGGCCAGCGTTTCGCGATCAGCCGCCGCGACCTTGCGCAGGGGCCCGAGATCGATGCCCTGCGAGACGTAATAATCGCTGAGTTTTTCCAGCGCCCCGTGCAGCCAGATCGGGCGGTCATAGCCCTCCCCGCGCAACAGCGCGATCATGCGCTGCGCCTTGCCGAGCGCATAGGCGCCCACGAGATGGGCGCGGTCGGGAAACAGTTGCGTCGAGGCGATCAGCTTGGCGATCTCATCGCGAATCGGGGG
>PXAW01000483.1 GCA_003567055.1 Hyphomicrobiales bacterium | reverse complement strand
GTGAAGAATATTTTTCGCATCGATGGGGTCTCCCGGATTAAGGCGCCATACTGATAGCGGGCGCTCCGGGAATGCGCCCCCTGCAAATGCAGGGGGAAACCGGCGTTTGACGCAGCGTCACTTCACGCGACAGACCCCACGCCGCGACAGCCTGTCGAGATCGCGCGGATCGCATTGGGTGGAGAGGAACTGCGACCATTCCCGCTCGCTGCCGTAGAACACGTTGCGATCCACCTCGCCGCGAATGCCGGGCACCGTACCCGTCTGCGTCCACTGCCAGAAGGTGAAGCGGCGGTCGCGATAGCGTTCATGCGGCTCGGCGGCGACGGAGCGCAGCCAGAACGGGTTGTCGAAATGCTCGCCCTCGAGGATGTCGCGGTGGAAGTTGATGTCGGTATAGATGATCGGCATCTGCCCGTAATGGGCCTCCATCATGGCGAGCATGGTGCGGATCATCTGCAACGCCTCGGCGCGCGGCGGGGTGCGGGTGCATTTGCGCGAATGGTTGTTCCATTCGACATCGAGCACCGGCGGCAGCGCATCGCGCTCGCGCGGCACGTTCTCGATGAACCAGGCTGCCTGTTCGGCAGCGTCGCGACACCAGAAGACGAAGTGATAGGCCCCGCGCGGAATGCCGGCGCGGCGGGCGCCTTCCCAGTTTTCGCGGAACTTGCGATCGAGATGCAGGCCGCCCTCGGTCGCCTTGATGAAGGCGAAGCGCGTGCCGGCGCGGCGGACCTGGTACCAGTCGATATCACCCTGCCAGTGCGAGACGTCGATACCGTGTATCGGCATGCGATGCACCCGCGCGACACCGTCATGGGGCGCGTTGTCGCTTTTCAGCGGATAACGATCGGGAAAGACCGAACACGCCGCGATGCTCAGAATCAGAGCGATGACGGCGAGAAGCGGCAGGATACGGGGGGTCGGGGTCAGGCGTTCGAGCATCGGCAACATCCGTTGAGCTGGCACGGTCCATCAACCGCACTATCCCTGACGAATCCTTAACGCGACGTAGGCACGCGGCGAAATTGCGCGTGTGATCAAAGCTTTGTCCGATATGGTTAACGCCGGGCGCTCAACTCGAAGGCTCCGGATCGCGGCTGAACGCCTCCAGCAGGAAGGGCCGGAAATCCTGCATGCGCGGCAGCGCCGCATCGCCCCCCGCCGGCTCGGCCTCGGGCAGGATCCCGGATACGAAGCCGAGATCGGCGAAGGGCGCGAGCACGCTTTCGTCGCCGGAGAAGATATGCACCGGCACCGCGCGCGAAGCGTCCGGGCCGGTGATCAGCGGCGCGGGCTGGTGGTCGCCGAGCACGATGACAAGCGCATCATCAGCGACACGGTCGCGCAGGAATTTCGCCACCACATCGATGGAATGCCCGACCGAGAGCGCATATTGCGTGCGAATCGAATCCTGATTGCGCCACACGTCACGCGGCTCCGGAGCATCGCGCGTCCAGCGCTCATAGACCGCACCGTCACCCAGTTCATCCCAGCCGACCACTTCCGGCACCGGCAGCCAGGGCGCGTGGCTGGAGATCAGTGCGACGCTGGCGAAAACCGGCGGCCGATCCGCGATGTCGAGCTCGGTGCGGGCGAAGAAATCGAGGGCGAACTGGTCGGGCACGATCCCCCAGTAGAAATTCGGGCCGTGATAGCCCATCTCCGCCGCTTCCCAGGTCGCCTGATAACCCAGCCGCTCGCCTTCCGGCCAGGGCAGCGTGATGGCCGGCTTGATCTGCACCGTGCGCCGTCCGGTGATCTCGAAATCATGGATCAGCGTGCGCGGGCGCTCGGCGAGAAACAGTGCATAGAGCGTCTGATCGTTGATGAAGCGCCCGGCGGTCAGCGAAGCGTGATTGAGCCAGGACTGGCCGCCGGCACTGACCCCGACCATGCGCCCGCTCTTCATCGCGAAACCCGCCTCCTGCGCTGCATCCTGCATGGAGGCGAGGCGTGGCAGGATGACATCGGCATATTGCGGCTCGTCGAGCGCGGTGACGCCGTAACTCTCGATATAGACGATGATGACATCGCGGTCACCGAGACCCGCGAGCAGGCGCTCGGGCGCGATATCATCCGCCGCATCCGTCGCGAGATCCGCGCGAAACACCGCGCGCCGCACGATCGTATCCGCCAGCCGCTCGCTCTGCTGGCGAAAGACCAGGCTCGCCGAGGCGCCGAAGGGGCGCCAGCCGGGCACTTCCGCGAATACCGTGCGCTGGGCGGCGAAGACCGCGATCCCGGCAACGCAGATCATCGCGAAGCCACGCCGCGCCTGCGACGTGGCGAGGCAGCCGGATGCGCGGCGCAGGGCGAAGACGCACAGCGCGTAGAAGGCGACGAGCAGAACGATGATCCCCGCCACGGCGGTGACGGCGAAGGGCCGTCCGATCAGCGTCTGCGCCACATCCCACAGGGCGGGCAGCAACGAGACGTCGAGGAACATGTTCAGGGAGCGATTGACCACCGATTGCGCCGTGAGATCGGCAAGGCGCAGGGCGAGCAGGAATGTGCCGATCGCGGCAAAGACATGGATCAGCCAGCCCGGCACGCGCTCGCGCCGTGCCTGCACCAGCGCGATCACCGCAAAGGCGAAGCCGACTTCGAGCGCAAAGCCCCAGTGGAACAGCCCGAACAGCGCATCGGCGAATGGCGGCAGGCCGATGAACAGGCTCAGGCCGAGCCAGATCAGCATCAGCCAGAACAGGGCACCGGGGAGCGAGGTGGAAGCGAAAGGCGATGTCGACATGGATTCGATCTGGCTCGGCATTGTGTCGGGATCATGAGCCAGCCAACAGTTAGGGCTGATTGTCGCAGGGCCAAGGGGAAGCGGTCATTTCTCAACAGCGTCTTTCTTCCCGGACCGTTTGCGTGATGCCGGATCGCTCTTCTCGCCGGCCTTGTCGGCCGGAGCACCGAATTGCGGCAGGGCGTGGCCGAGGACCT
>PXAW01000294.1 GCA_003567055.1 Hyphomicrobiales bacterium | reverse complement strand
GATGCAGGATGACGCGGCAGCGCTCGACATGGGCAAGGAAGCGGTCGCCCAGCCCCACGCCCTCATGGGCGCCCTCGATCAGCCCGGGAATATCGGCGAGCACGAATTCACGCCCGTCGATGCGCACCACGCCGAGGCCTGGATGCAGGGTGGTGAAGGGGTAATCCGCGATCTTCGGCTTCGCCGCCGTGACGGTGGCGAGGAAGGTCGACTTGCCGGCATTGGGCAGGCCCACCAGCCCCGCATCGGCGATCAGCTTGAGCCGGAGCCAGATCCAGCGCTCCTCGCCATCCTGACCGGAATTGGCCCGGCGCGGGGCGCGGTTGGTCGAGGAGACGAAAGGCGCATTGCCGAAACCGCCATTGCCGCCACGCGCGAGCCTGATGCGCTGGCCGATCTCCGTGAGATCGGCGATCACCGTCTCGCCATCCTCGTCAAGGATCTGCGTACCGGCCGGCAGCTTGAGCACCACATCCTCGCCCGAGGCGCCGGTGCGGTTGCGGCCCATGCCGTGCACGCCCTTCTGCGCCTTGAAATGCTGCTGGTAACGGTAGTCGATCAGCGTGTTCAGCCCCTCGACGCATTCCGCCCAGACATCGCCGCCACGCCCGCCATCGCCACCGTCGGGCCCGCCGAACTCGATGTATTTCTCGCGCCGGAACGAGACACAGCCCGCCCCGCCATCGCCGGAGCGGATGAATATCTTGGCCTGGTCGAGAAACTTCATCGTCTTCGTCTTCACTATGCGAACCGCCCCGGAAGGCCGGGGCGGTGGAGGGTGGCTTGCGCCGTTACGCTTATTCCGCCGCTTGCGGCAGATCGTTTTCAGTGCCCGCGCGCGCCGTCAAGCCCCGGAGGAGCGATTGCGACGCGCGCAGCGGCTTTTCCTGCTGCGCCTGCGCCCCCTGCCGCCATTGCGCCCGCGTCATCCGGAAAGTGTCGGCGCCGTCGCCGGGAGCCTGCTCGAAACCGGACTTGGCCAGAACCCGCCGGGAAGCGGGATTGTCGAAGGCGGCCCGGGCGGTCAGCACCTGCGTATCCGCGAAACGGAAGGCGGCGTCGCGCATGGCTTCGACGGCTTCGGTCATGAAGCCCTCGCCCCAATAGGGACGGCCGATCCAGAAGGCGAGCTCCGACTCGCCGGCATCCTGCGTGGGAAACACCCCGATCACGCCGATCGGCATGGTCGGACGCGCCTTCGGTGCGATGGCGAGCGTCAGCCCGGCCCCTTCCATATTGGCATGGCGAGCAGAGAGGATGAAACCGTCGGCGCCGTCATGCGGATAGGCATGCGGCAGCTTGGTCATCATGTCCGCTACCTCTTTGGCCGCAGCGAGATCCTGCACGGCTCGGGCGTCGCCATGGCGCGGCCAGCGCAGCCAGAGGCGGGCGGTTTCGAGACGGAAGACGTCATCACGGGTCAGGTCGGGGAACATGCATTCGGCTCCGATCTCGCGGTATCCGGGTCTTTCCGGGGAATCCGCTTGAAAACGACGAAGGGGAGGTGGTGTTCCACCTCCCCCGGGGTCTTTCGGAGCTCTCTGGCGGGGCATTGTGCCGCATCTGGAGCTTTTCGACCGCCGGGGGTTGGTGGGACCCGGCGGGAGCTCCTTCGTCGGACTCTGCTCTCGCCGGTTTACTCTGCGGCCTCCTGGGCCGGTACTACGGATACGATCGATCGGCCGAGTTTCTTGCCGAACTGAACGCGCCCTTCACAGAGCGCGAAGATCGTATGGTCCTTGCCGAGGCCGACATTCACCCCCGGATGCACCTTCGTGCCCCGCTGGCGAATGATGATGTTGCCGGCCGCGACGCGCTCGTTGCCGAACTTCTTGACGCCGAGACGGCGGCCTTCGGAATCGCGACCGTTACGGGACGAGCCGCCTGCTTTCTTGTGTGCCATGGGTCTACTCCCCTAATACTGCTTGCGTGTGACGCCCGGTGACGGTCGCGTCTTACGCGGATTTCTCTTCAGCGGCGGCATCCCCGGCTGCCTCGGCCTCGGCCTTGGCGGGGGCCTGCTCGGCAGGCGCCTTCTTGGCGGCGGTCTTCTTCACCGACGCCTTCTTGCCCGAGGGCTTGGCCCCGTCGGCGAGAATCTCGGTGATGCGCAGGGTGATCAGATCCTGGCGGTGACCGCGCTTGCGCTTCGAATTCTGGCGGCGACGCTTCTTGAAGGCGATGACCTTCGGGCCGCGGGTCAGTTCGACCACCTCGGCCACGACGGAGGCACCCTCGACCGTGGGCGCACCGACCTTCACGTCGTCGCCATTGGCCAGCATCAGCACATCGGTGATCGTGACGCTCTCGCCCGCAGCGGCGGGGAGGCGCTCGACCGTAATCACATCATCGGCGGCGACGCGGTACTGCTTGCCGCCGGTCTTGATCACTGCGAACATCGTTTTCATCCTCGTGTTCGATCCGGCTCTCCGGCGGCGCAAGGCCATCGGGGCCGGCTTCTTTGCAGTTTCCGGCAATCATGAATGCGCACCACCGGAGCAGTGCGCGGCGCATGCAAAACGTGCAAGTCTTGCTGAAGCGCCGTGGCTAAGCGAAACGGGGGCGAAAGTCAAGGCTGGAAACGACGGCATATCGCCCGGCTGTGCATCAATCCCGCAGTTCCACCCTGTCGATTTCCGGCACGCCGTTCCGGCAGTGCAGATGAAACCGCGCAGGCACGCTGACGGAGACGTCCCTTTCCTGCCCGGGAAGGATTTCGGCACGATAATCGACGAGGATGCTGCCGCGCCCGGTGATCCGTCTGGCACCCTCCATGACGAAGCTCTTCGGCTCGGGGTCGCACATGTAGAGCCGGGTCGCGCGCCCCAGCTTGCTGATTTCTTCCCAGACGGGATCCTGCGTGACGTCATAGGTCATGACTGCACGAAACGCCGCAACCAACCTGCGTCGCCCCTCGTCGCCGAGCGTCTCGACCGCAAGCGATGATAACCCG
>PXAW01000542.1 GCA_003567055.1 Hyphomicrobiales bacterium | reverse complement strand
GATCGCCTATGATCCGTTCCTGAGCGCGGACCGGGCCCGCGAGCTCAATGTGGAGAAGGTCGAGCTCGACGAATTGCTGACACGCGCCGATTTCATCACGCTGCACACGCCGCTGACCGACAAGACCCGCAACATCCTCTCGGGCGATGCGATCGCGAAGGCGAAGCCGGGCGTGCGCATCATCAACTGCGCCCGCGGCGGTCTGGTGGACGAGGTGGCCCTGCGCGCCGCCCTCGATTCCGGCCATGTCGCCGGCGCCGCCTTCGACGTGTTCGTCGAGGAGCCGGCGAAGGAGAACCCGCTCTTCGGCCATCCCAATGTGGTCTGCACGCCGCATCTGGGTGCGGCGACGGCGGAAGCGCAGGAGAATGTGGCGCTGCAGGTGGCCGAGCAGATGTCGAACTACCTGATCTCCGGCGCCATCGAGAACGCCATCAACTTCCCCTCGATCACCGCCGACGAGGCCCCGCGCCTGCGCCCCTTCGTGGCGCTCGCCGAAAAGCTCGGCTCCTTCCTCGGCCAGCTCACCGAAGACGAGATCAGGGGCATCCGGATCGAATACGAGGGCGATGTCGCCGCCATGAACACCAAGGCGCTCACCTCCGCCGCCGTGACCGGGGCGCTGCGCCCGTTCCTGCCGGAGATCAACATGGTCTCGGCGCCGCTGGTGGCGCGCGAGCGCGGCATCATGGTCGAGGAACTGAAGCGCGACAACGAGCAGAGCGATTACGACAGCTTCATCCGCATCACCATCGATGCCAAGGACATGCCCCGGCATGCCGGCGGCACGGTCTTCCATGACGGCAAGCCGCGCGTCGTCGAGATCCGGGGCATTGATGTCGATGCGGAATTTGCCCCGCACATGCTCTATGTGCGCAATGCCGACCAGCCGGGCTTCATCGGCTCCTTCGGCTCGCTGCTGGGTGATTCGGGCGTGAATATCGCCACTTTCAGCCTCGGTCGCGATGCGCCGGGCGGCGACGCCATCTGCTTCGTCGCCATCGATCAGCCGGCAGGCAAGGACGTGCTCGACAAGATCGAGGCCCTGCCGCAGGTCAAGCGCGCCCGCGCGGTGAATTTCTGAGGCACAGCCCCCTCTGCTCAAACGAAAGCCCGGTCGCGAGACCGGGCTTTTTGCATGTCACGATCCGGCGCGAGGCCGCGCCTCAGGAGCGGTAATCGGCATTGATGGCGATGTATTCCTTGGTCAGGTCGCAGGTCCAGACCCGGGCGCGGCCCTCGCCGAGGCCGATATCGACACGGATGCCAATATCCTGCTCGCGCATCACTGCCGCGACCTTCTCCTCGATATAGGCCGGGTCGCGCTCGCCATCGGTGGCGACGCGGATATCGCCGAAATGGATCGCCAGGCGATCGCGATCCGCAGGCTCTCCCGCCTTGCCGACCGCCATGACGATGCGGCCCCAATTGGGGTCCTCACCCGCGATCGCGGTCTTGACCAGCGGCGAATTGGCGATCGCCATGGCGATCTTGCGTGCCGAATCGTCGCTGACGGCACCCGCGACATCGATGGTGACGAATTTCGAGGCGCCCTCCCCGTCGCGGGCGACCCATTGCGCCAGCTCGACCAGAAGATCATCCAGCGCCTGCCGGAAGGCCGCGAGCTGCGGATCAGCCGCATCCGAGATCATCGGCGCGCCGCGGCTTGCCGCCTCGCCGGTGGCAAACAGCATCAGCGTGTCGGAGGTGGAGGTGTCGCCATCGACCGTGACGCAGTTGAAGGAGCGATCCGCCCCGTCCGCGATCAGCGCCTGGAGCGCCTCCTGCGCGATCGGCGCATCGGTGAAGACGAAGGCCAGCATCGTCGCCATGTCGGGCGCGATCATGCCGGAACCCTTGGCGATGCCGTTGATGACCACCTCGCAATCGCCGATCATCACCTTGCGCGTGGCGTATTTCGGGAAGGTATCCGTCGTCATGATGGCGCGGGCCGCCGCGTCCCAGGCATCGGGCTCGGCGCGGGCGGCGCAATCCTGCAGCACGCCCTCGAACTTGTCGGCCGCGAGCGGCTCGCCGATGACGCCGGTGGACGCGATGAACACGTCCTGCGGCGCGCAGCCGGCGGCGCGGGCGGCGATATCGGCGGTCTGCGCCACGGCGGCGGCACCCTTCACGCCGGTGAAGGCATTGGCATTGCCGGAATTCACCACCAGCGCCCGGGCCCCGCCGCGACCGAGATTGGCCCGGCACCATTCCACTGCGGCAGAGGGACATTTCGAGCGGGTGAATACACCCGCAGCCTGCGTGCCTTCAGAGAATCCGGCATAGAGCACATCGGTACGCCCGCGATACTTGATCCCCGCTTCCGCCGTCGCGAGAACGACGCCGGGCACGATATCCATCTCGGGATATTGCTGCGGCGCGAGGGGGGAAACCTTCTTGGACATGGCCTTGATCCGGATCTGGAAGCTGTGATCACCGCGCGGACCGAATGGCCCGCCAACGCGCCTCATCGCATGCACGGACCCGCCTGCCTAGTGCGATTTCACGAAATGACACCAGGCAGGGGTTTCGCTCCCCCAAGGGGCTGGATCAAGGGTGGGTTGAGCCCGCGTGCAAAATCCGCAACGCCGATCATCGTCAGCAACGTTTCTCCCCACCCTCATTCCCTCCCCGCTGGGGAGGGAGGTCAGGGCGCGGCCTTCATGACGGCCGTCGCCCCGGGCTCAGTTCTCGCCTTCTTCCTCGTCCTCGTCGACATCGAGGCGCTCGATCTCGACACCCTCACGCAGGCCGAGGATGAAGGCCTGCTGGGCCTGACGGGTGAGGAAATTCTCGATCTGCTCGCGCATGTCCTCGAATTGCGGCAGCTGCGTCGCGCGGCGCTCCTCGACCTTGATCACGTGCCAGCCGAACTGCGTCTCGACCGGGTCGGAAACCTCACCGGGCTCCAGTTCGAAAGCGGCAGCAGAGAAGGGCGCGACCATACGACCCGCCGTGAAGAAGCCGAGATCGCCGCCATTGCGTGCCGAACCGGGATCCTGCGAGACCTCGCGGGCGATATCGGCGAATTCCTCGCCGGCTTCGAGGCGTGCAAGCACGGCGGCGGCCTCATCTTCCTCCTCAACGAGGATATGGCGCGCACGCACCTCGTCCTCGGGCTCGATGCCAGCCGTCGTGGTCTCGAAGAGGTCGCGCGCGGCCTCCTCGGTGACGGCAACATCGATTTCGCGCTGCATATAGTCTTCGAGCAGCATCTTTTCGCGGAGATAGGCAAACCGGCGGGCGAATTCCTCGTCCTCGCCCATACCGGCCTCCATCGCGGCCTGCGCGCCGAGCCGCAGATCCACCAGATAGGTGATCACGATCTCGAGGCGCTCCTCCGGATCGGTATCGCGCAGCTGCAGCGCCGGATCGGCCATGGCGACGGCGATATCGGCCGCCGTGATCTCGATATCACCAGCGCGCGCGACGACCCGGTCGGGATCCTCCTGCGCAGCGGCTGGCGGCGTCATGGCGAGGCCGAGCGCGAGCGGAAGGGCCACCGCGAGCGGCGCCACCCGGCGTCCGAGGGCTCCGGCAACCCGCCGGATCGATGCGGCGGCGATCAGGGTTTTCGGTTCTTGCACGATCATCAGCTGTCCTTGAGCGTTGCAGCGAGAGCTGCGTGGTCATCACGTTTCCGACCGGACCGATCGGGCCGGCCCGCTTTTTTTTCCATTTTCACCGTGCCTCGCGACGGCGTCACGCTCAGCCAACCGCATCGAGCGGTTGGAAATCGCGCGCACCTTCTGCTAAAGCAACGGCGCATGAGGGATTGGTGGCCCATCCGGGCGCGATGTGCAAGACCCTGCACGCGCACCAAAGCGGGCATTCGCCTCTTCCGCCTCTCGATTGTCGCAGCCGTGGCCTTTCGGATGCGTGCGGCGATGATTAAGTGTATGACGCATGCGCGGCCCGCGCGCAGGCGGCCTCACGCCGCGCTGCGACGGTTTGCGGACGATATCGGTTTTCAGGAACGGCACTGGACGAAAACAATCCATGTTCGGCACTCTCGCGAAGAAAATCTTCGGCTCGGCGAATGATCGCCGCATCAAGGCCTACCGCCCGCGTGTGGAGGCAATCAATGCGCTCGAACCGGAACTGGAGGCTTTGTCGGACGACGATCTGCGTGCCCGCACCGCCATGTTCCGTGAACAGCTCGCCAACGGCGCGAAGATCGACGACCTGCTCGTCCCCGCCTTCGCCACCGTGCGCGAAGGCGCCAAGCGCGTGCTCGGCCAGCGGCATTTCGACGTCCAGCTGATCGGCGGCATGGTACTTCATGAGGGCGACATCGCCGAGATGAAGACCGGTGAGGGCAAGACGCTCGTCGCCACCCTGCCCGTCTATCTCAACGCGCTGACCGGGCGCGGCGTGCATGTCGTGACCGTCAACGACTATCTCGCCAGCCGCGACAGCGAGTGGATGGGGCAGGTCTACCGGTTCCTCGGCATGTCCGTCGGCGTGATCGTGCACGGGCTCGACGATGTCCAGCGCAAAGACGCCTATGCCTGCGACATCACCTACGGCACCAACAACGAATACGGCTTCGATTATCTGCGCGACAACATGAAATACGATCTCGCGCAGATAACCCAGCGCGGGCACCATTTCGCCATCGTCGACGAGGTCGATTCGATCCTGGTCGACGAGGCACGCACGCCGCTGATCATTTCCGGTCCGCTCGACGACCGTTCCGAACTCTACACCCAGATCGATGCCCTGATCCCGCAGATCACGGCGGATCACTACGATCTCGACGAGAAGCAGCGCGCCGTCTCCCTCAACGATGACGGCAACGAGCGCATGGAGGAGCTGCTGCGCGAGGCGGGGCTGATCAAGGACGGCGATCTCTATGATGCCGCCAACGCCACCGTCGTGCACCATGTCAACCAGGCCCTGCGCGCGCATGTGCTGTTCACGCGGGACAAGGACTATATCGTGCGCAACGAGGAAGTCGTCATCATCGACGAGTTCACCGGGCGCATGATGCCGGGGCGGCGCTTCTCGGAAGGGTTGCACCAGGCGCTCGAAGCCAAGGAGAAGGTCAAGATCCAGCCCGAGAACCAGACTCTGGCCTCGATCACCTTCCAGAACTATTTCCGCCTCTACGAAAAGCTCGCCGGCATGACCGGCACCGCCTCGACCGAGGCCGATGAATTCGCCGACATCTACAAGCTCGATGTCGCCGAAATCCCCACCAACCGACCGATCGCCCGTCTCGACGAGAATGACGAGGTCTATCGCACGGTCGAGGAAAAATACGACGCGATCATCCAGGAGATCACGGAAGCCTCCGAGAAAGGGCAGCCGACACTGGTCGGCACCACCTCGATCGAAAAATCCGAGGTTCTGGCCGAACTGCTCGTCAAGCGCGGTTTCAAGCTGATCGATTTCGAGAAGGCGACGGCGCTGGAGCCGCTCTATGAAGCGGCGCGCGGCGGGCGTGCAGCGGGAACCTTCGCGGTGCTCAATGCCCGTTTCCACGAGCAGGAAGCCTTCATCGTCGCCCAGGCCGGCGTGCCCGGCGCCATCACCATCGCCACCAACATGGCCGGTCGCGGCACCGACATCCAGCTCGGCGGCAATGCCGAGATGCGCATCTCCCGCGAGCTCGAAGGCGTCACCGACGAAGCCGAGCGCGCCCGCCGCGAGGCGGAGATCCGTCGCGAGACCGATGCGTTCAAGCAGCGTGCCAAGGAGGCCGGCGGCCTTTATGTGATGGGGACCGAGCGTCACGAATCACGGCGTATCGACAACCAGCTGCGCGGACGCTCCGGTCGCCAGGGCGATCCGGGCCGCTCCAAGTTCTACCTGTCGCTGCAGGATGATCTGATGCGGATCTTCGGCTCCGACCGGATGGAAAACATGCTGACCAAGCTCGGCCTCGAAGAGGGCGAGTCGATCACGCATCCGTGGATCAACAAGGCGATTGAAAAGGCGCAATCGAAGGTCGAAATGCGCAATTTCGACATCCGCAAGAACATCCTCAAATACGACAACGTCATGAACGACCAGCGCAAGGTCGTGTTCGAGCAGCGCCGCGAATTCATGGCCGAGGAGAGCGTGCGCGAGACCATCGACGACATGCGCCAGAACCTCGTCGAGGATATCGTCGCCCGTCACATCCCCGCCGATGCCTATCCCGAGCAATGGGACGTCGTCGGCCTCAAGGAGGATGTGCAGAAGCTGCTCAATCTCGATTCCCCCGTCGATGACTGGGCGCGCGAAGAGGGCATCGCCGATGAGGAAATGCGCGAGCGGCTGCGCGGGGCGGCGGATGCGCATTATGCCGGGCGCGTCGAGAAGAACACGCCACGCGTGATGACCTATGTCGAAAAGCAGGTGCTGCTGCAAAGCCTCGACCAGCTCTGGCGCGAGCATCTGGTCACGCTCGAGCATCTGCGCCAGGTCATCGGCTGGCGCGGCATGGCCCAGCGCGACCCGCTGAACGAATACAAATCCGAAGCCTTCCAGCTCTTCGAGGGGCTGATCACGCGTCTGCGCGAGCAGGTCACCGCCCAGATGATGCGTGTCGAGGTGGTCTTCGAGAAGCCACCGGAGCCCGAACTGCCGGAAATGCATGCCGAGCATCGCAATCCGAATACGGGCGAGAACGAGTTCGACGCCCCCTCCGGCCCGGCTTCGCGCCTCGGTGCTGCCGGTGCCGGAGCAGCAGGCGCCACGGGTTTCGTACCGCCGGAGAAGCGCGATCCGAACGATCCCGCCACCTGGGGCAAGGTCGGCCGCAACGAAGCCTGCCCCTGCGGCTCGGGCAAGAAGTTCAAGCATTGCCACGGCGTGCTGGCCTGATCGGGCCGGAACGGGTGCATCGGCGCGCGGCGCACCCGGGCAGATGCCGCCGGGTAGCGCGCGTCAGAAAGCATCCGGCAGGCGCGCCGCCGGATCGCTGATGGCGAGAAGGGCGCCCGCCGCCGCATGGGCGAAACGCAGGGTCACCGCCTTGCGGCGCGCGCCGGCGAGCGGATGCTCGGGCGGCTCGCGCAGGATCGCCGCATCGAAGCCATCGGCAAGGATCAGCCCGGCATCCTCTGGGATCAGCGTGGCAGGAAACGCTTCCGGCACGGCGAAATAGAACCGGTCACAATAGGCCCGGTAGCTCTGCCATTTCCGGTCTGCCCGGAAATCCGCAACGCTCGACTTGATCTCGATGATCGCGATCTCACCACCGCGCCCCAGCACCACGACATCGGCCCGGCGCCCGCTCGCGAGCACGAGCTCGGTGACGCTCGCCGCCTGCATGCGCGCGAACAGCCGCCGCACGCCACGCTGCACGGCCAGAGCCGCCGGCGATTGCCGTCCGTCGTTGAGGAAGATATCCGCAGGATCGGGCTGGAGCATGGGGCACCTCGGCACAATCGATACGAAGAGCGTACAAAGCAGGATCGAATCCCGCAAGACCGGCGAAACGAGAATCTTCACGCTTGACAGAACGGGAACATGGCCGGTAAACAGAACACACTATGAACATGCATGCACCCGCCCTCTCCTTCATGCGCGATCCGCAACCGGCGACCGAAATCGTCGCGGCGGTGCGCGAGGAGGCTCTGCGGGCGCTGGCGGATCTGGCAGAAGCGCTGCCGCTCACCGCATGGCGCGGGCGCTCGGGGCGGCGTTACGTGGTCAGCGTCTTCGATGCCGGTGACCAGCCACCGATCGATGGCGGCGGTGTGATTCTCGCGATCGGGCGCGACAGCTGTGATGGCGCCACCCTGCTCGGCAGTATCGGCCTCGCCGCACGGATGCCGGGTGATGACGCCTGCGCGTCGCCCTCCGCGCAAGCCCGGGCACGCGGATCCGGGGCCCACCCCGCAGATGCGCTCGATATCTGGTGTGACGTCATGCGCGCGCGCGGCGCCTGCGAATGGCATCTGCATCTGCTGGCACACACACCGCTGGCGCAGGAGGCCATGCGCGCCGATCTCGCCTGCCTGCCGCGCACGACCGCGTGAGGCCGCGCTCAGGCGATGCCGGCGCGCAGCAGGTCGAGCACATGCACGAGCCCGACGGGGCGCCCGTCCTCGGCCACGATCAGCGCCGATATCTTGCGGTTCTGCATGATCTCCAGCGCCTCGCCAAGCAGCATCTCCGGAGCGATCGTCATCGGATTGCGCGTCATCACCTGCGCGACGCGCTGCCTGAGAAGATCGTTGGCCATGTGCCGGCGGATATCGCCATCGGTGACGATCCCGGCGAGCGATCCGGCTCCATCGGTGACGATGACGCAACCGAGACTCTTTTCGCTCTGGATGACGAGGGCCCGATCCATGGTCTCGCCCTCGGCGATCAGCGGCAGCCGCTCGCCGGTATGCATGATATCGCGCACGGTCTTGAGCATGGCGCCGAGCTTGCCGCCGGGATGGAAGCTGCGGAAATCATGGGCGGTGAAGCCCCGCCGCTCCAGCAGCGCCACGGCGAGCGCGTCGCCGAGCGCGAGCTGCATCGTCGTCGATGTCGTCGGCGCGAGCCCGTTCGGACAGGCTTCCGGCGCACGCGGCAGGGCCAGCGCAATATCGGCTGCGCGCCCGAGCGTCGAATCGGCACGCGCACTGACTGCGATCAGCGTGACGCTGTGGCGTTTCGAATAGGCGATGAGATCGGACAATTCGCTGGTCTCGCCCGACCATGACAGGGCGATGATCACATCTTCGCTGCGAATCATGCCCAGATCGCCGTGGCTCGCTTCGCCCGGATGCACGTAATAAGCCGCCGTTCCGGTGGAGGCCAGCGTCGCGGCGAGTTTGCGCCCGACATGGCCGGACTTGCCCATTCCGGTGACGATGACCCGCCCGGTCATGGCGGCGATGGCGTCGATGGCGGCGGTGAACGGCGCGCCAAGCCCGTTCTCCAAAGCCGCGAGCATGGCGTCGAGCCCTTCCCTTTCGGCCAGCAGCGTGCGCCGTGCCGACGCGATCGCCGGCTTGTGCTTGGCCTTGTCCTTGGCCATGTCCTTGGCCTTGTCCTCGCCCTTCAGATCCGCTGTGGAAGTTTCCGACTGCATCGTCATCCTCTCGCATCGCAGGCCCGCGCGATCATGCGCCTCGGGCCGGCTCGTTGCCCGCGCTTGTAGCAAGTGGCGATGCAAGAGGAAATCCCGGAATCATCTCCGCGTCCGGACACAACCCGCGATCGGGCCGCTGCGCCGGTTGACCGGCTGTTAACCCTTTTCGTTTACCTCTTGCCAACCATGAAGCAAACCGGCCCGCGCTGCCAGGCGCGACCGCAATCAGGGGATCGTGCCCGATCATGTCCGGCCACGCGTGCAGAGCGAAGACGGTGACGGCGATGCCGGGTGCATCGGCGCCGGGCCCTGTCGCGTCGCGCGCCCGCAGCCGCTTCGGCGCCCTGCTTGCCGGCGGGGCCCTCATCGCTCTCGTGATCGCGACCGGCGGGACCGGCACGGCGCTCGCCCAGCAGGGAACCGCCGGCCTGCCGGCGGCGGCTCCGGCGGAGCTGCGGCTGCGCGGCGCGATCGCTTCCCAGGAGGCCGAGCCCGCCGCTGCTTCCCCCACGCGGGCGCGGACGCAGGAATCGACCCGCGACGAAACCGGTACGCGAACGCGTGCGCGTGTGCGCGAACCCGTCTCGATCCTGCCCGATCTCCCGCCGGAGCCTGCCGAAGCAGCAGCGCAGCCGCCGGCAGCGGATGCGCTGGAGGATGATCCCTTCGCGCCCCAGGGGATTCGCCTTGGTGCGCTGCGGCTGTTTACCGATCTCACCCAGTTTCTCGGCTACGACACAAATCCCGGACGCAACCGCGCTGCCGGAACCGGCGACGCGTTCTCACGCACGCAAGGCGCGATCCGTCTCGAGAGCGACTGGGCGCGCCATGAACTGTCCCTCGATCTGCGCGGCGGGTTCGATGCCTATCGCCGCGATTCCGCCAATGACCGTCCATCCGGTGACGCGAATGCGGCCTTGCGCCTCGACGCGACCACCGACACGCGGATCACCCTCGGTGCGCGCGGCAATCTCGATACCGAGCGCCCCGGCGGAAGGGAGATCGCCGATACGATCACCAATCGCACCACGATCATCGACTATGACGGCAGCATCGCCCTCGATCATGAGCCGGGCCGGGTCCGTCTCGGCCTGCGCGGGACCGTGGGGCGCACCGAACACGCGTCCGGACGCGGCGCGGATGGGCGGCAGATCAGCCAGCGCGAACGCGATCTCACCCGCTACGAGATCGCTGCGCGCGCCGGCTACGAGATCTCCCCGGGCTTCATCCCCTTCGCCGAGATCGCCCTCGATCGCCGCCGCTATGATCGCGCCGGCACTGACGGGACCCGTCGCTCCTCGACCGGGCTGACCGGGCGTGCGGGTGCGCGGCTCGAACTGACCCGGCTCCTCACCGGCGAGATATCGGGCGGCTACCAGCAACGCCGCTATGATGCGGCGGGGCGGCGCGAGCTGACCGGTTTCGTCGCCGATGCGGCGCTCGAATGGGAGATCGCGCCGATTACACGCGTGCGCGTGAACGGCTTCAGCCGCCTCGACGAGACGACGCGCGCCGGCGCGCGGGCGACGCGGACGATGGGGATCGGCTTCGACATCGAACACGCCTTGCGCCACCGCCTCCTCGCGCGCGCCTCCTATGCCCACGAAATCGCGCGGCTCGGTGCCGGCGGGCCGACCGAGCGCACCGACCGTGCCGGTATCGGCCTCGACTACACGCTCAACCGGCATGGCGTGATTTCCCTCGATTATCGCTGGGAGGGGCAACGCAGCACGGAGCCGGCGCGCGGTCATGATGCCAGTCTCTACCTTCTGGGCATGCGCCTGCGCTATTGACGCGCCCGGTTGTGCGCGCACCGCATCGCTGTTGCGCCGCCCTCCGATCAGGGCGATGCTGTCGGATGAAGGCGACGCTTCCGAATCGCCGAGTGAGGGTCAAGGCCGATGAAAACCATTCTGCTTCCCACCGCGCCGCATGATCTGATGCCGGCGACCCTGGAGACGGCGTTGCGTTTCGCGCGCAGCTGCGAGGCCTATATCGAGGGCTTCGCCCTGCGCCCGCCGCTGGCGGAGATCGTCTCGGTCGACATGGTGATGGGTCTGACCTGGGCCGCCGACGAGCGCGGCGATGCCGAGGGCGAGGCGCAGGCCCGCCAGATCTTCGAGGATTTCATGAAGGCCCACGACGTGCCGCGCGATGCCGGCGCCATGGGCAAGCTGTGCTGGCGCTGGAACGCCGATGCGCCGGCGGGCGACGAGTTCGTCGGCAGCCATTCGCGCATCTTCGACGTCACGGTTCTCGGCAAACCCGGCCAGCGCGCGGCGGGCCCGCGCATGGCGACGCTGGAAGCCGTGCTCTTCGAGGGTGGCCGCCCCGTCCTGATCGCGCCGGAAAAGCCGCCGGAGACGATCGGCGAGACCATCCTGATCGCCTGGAACGGCTCGACGGAAACCGCCCATGTCGTCGCCATGGCGATGCCGCTGCTCTACCGGGCGAAGCGCGTCGTCTTGCTCACCGCCGAGGGCGCCATGGTGCCCGGCCCCTCCGGCGACCAGCTCGCCAAGGCTTTGCGCCGCCACGGGCTGGAAGTGGAGGCGGTCGCGCTGCAATCGGGCAAGGGGCATCCGGGGCAAGTCATTCTCGACCATGCCGAGAAGATCGGCTGCGATCTCCTGATCAAGGGCGCCTATACCCAAAGCCGCATCCGCCAGATGATCTTCGGCGGCGCCACGAGCCACATCCTGGCCAATGCCCGCATCCCGGTCTTCATGGCGCACTGATCTTGGTGGCGCACTGAATTCTCTCGGCGCATTGAGACGCGGGCAAACGGCCCGAACCGCGATCGATCCGGGCCGTTCAGCCTGCTTGTGCCACAGCTTATTTCGGCTGCATGCGCAGGGCGCCGTCGAGGCGCACGATCTCGCCGTTGAGCATGTCGTTGTCGATGAACGCACCGACGAGCTTGGCGTATTCCTCCGGCTTGCCGAGCCGCGAGGGGAAGGGCACGTTGGCTTCCAGCGCCTTGCGGTATTCCTCGGTGATGCTCTCGAACATCGGCGTGTGGAACAGGCCGGGCAGGATCGTCATCACGCGGATGCCGGAGGTGGAGAGATCGCGCGCCATGGGCAGGGTAAGGCCGACCACGCCCGCCTTGGAGGCGGCATAGGCGGCCTGGCCGATCTGGCCGTCCTGCGCCGCGACGGAGGCGGTCATCACGATCACACCGCGCCCGCCATCCTCGGTGACGGGATCGAGCCCGGCCATGCCGGCGGCGGCGCGGGCGCTGGCGGCGAAGGTGCCGACGAGGTTGATCTGCACGGTCTTTGCAAAACTCGCCATGTCATGCGGCACGAGTTCACCGGTCTCGCGCTTCTTCGAGACGGTGCGCTTGCCCGGCGCCACGCCGGCGCAATTGACGAGCACGCGCTCGATGCCGTGCGCCTCGCGGGCACGGGCGAAACCGGCTTCGAGGGAGGCATCGTCGGTGACGTCCACCTTGCAGAACAGACCGCCGATATCCTTCGCGATGGCTTCGCCGCGTTCTTCATTGAGATCGAACAGGGTCACCTTCACCCCGTGTCCGGCCAGCATGCGCGCCGTGCCCTCGCCGAGGCCGGATGCGCCGCCGGTCACGATCGCCGCCATGGTGTTGTCGAGTTTCATGATCATCCTCCGAAAGTGTCTTTATGCTCCCGCTATCGGCGGCCTGCACGGTTTTGTCCAGTCGGTGAGATGCGGATAAGGCGGTGCGGGCGCGCGGTTTCGGCGGCGGCGTCAACCATCTGTTTACCGAGTTTGGGGATTCTGCCGGCATGAGCATCCTTCGCACTGCCTTCAGCGCCTTCGCGCGTTCCACCACGGGCGCTCTCGCGCTTGCCGCCATCCTCGCGATTCCCGCCGCTGCGACCGCCGTGGCGCAACCGGATTATCGCGCCTGTTTCAGCCAGATTCGCGGCCAGGCCCAGCAGGCCGGGGTCACGGCTGCGACCTTCGACCGGGTGATGGGCTCCGTGACGCCTGATCGCGAGGTGCTGCAATTCCTCGAT
>PXAW01000095.1 GCA_003567055.1 Hyphomicrobiales bacterium | reverse complement strand
GCGCACGCGATAGGCCTTCGCGCCGAGCCGCAGATCGAGGCTCGCGGGCTGGATCTGGTCGCTCGCATAGGGCGTCAGCGGCGCGATGGCACCTTCATCCGTCAGGGCGGCGATCACCTTCGCCGGCTGGATTCCGTCGCGCAATGGCACAGGCGTCCCCGTTTTCTCGGCTGCGTCCGGTCATTCCTAAACAGCGTCGGCCCCCCGCGCAACACGGCTGGCGCTTGACGTGCCGGGCGGAGCGTGGTTTTCGACAGGCAATCCAGATTTTGCGCGGCGCAACCCCGCGAACACCGCCTCGCGAGAGCATGCGCAACTGCCAGCACCAGAAAGCGAAGTCCCCGCCATGATCCGCTCCCCCCTGATGACCGTCATGCTCGACGCCGTGATGAAGGCCTCGCGCAACCTCAAGCGTGATTTCGGCGAGGTCGAGAATCTCCAGGTCTCCCGCAAGGGGCCGGGTGATTTCGTCTCCAACGCCGATCACCGCGCCGAAAAGACCCTGCGCGAGGCGCTGGAGAAGGCGCGCCCCGGCTACGGCTTCAAGCTCGAGGAAGCCGGCGTGATCGAGGGCTCGGACAAGAGCCATGTCTGGCATGTCGATCCGCTCGACGGCACCACCAATTTCCTGCACGGCATCCCGCATTTCGCGATTTCTGTGGGCCTCGAGCGCGAGGGCCAGATCGTGGCCGGGGTGATCTACGATCCGATCAAGGACGAGATCTTTGCCGCCGAGAAAGGCCAGGGCGCCTTCATGAACAACCGGCGCCTGCGCGTCGCGGCGCGCCAGGAGATGATCGAGGCCGTGGTCGCCTGCGGCATCCCCTTCATCGGGCGCGGCAACCATCCGCAATTCCTGGCCGAGCTCGGCGCCGTCATGGCCGCGACAGCAGGCGTGCGGCGGATGGGCTCCGCCGCACTCGACCTCGCCTATGTGGCAGCGGGGCGTTATGACGGTTACTGGGAGCGGCATCTCGCCAGCCACGACATTGCCGCCGGGCTGATCCTGGTGCGTGAGGCCGGCGGCTATGTCAGCGATGTCGATGGAGGGGCGGATATGCTGACCAAGGGCTCGGTGCTGTGTGGCAACGAGACCATCCAGCGTGAACTGCTCAAGATCATCCGGCGTGCCGCGAGTGCCTGAGCAGGCGCCTGCCGCATCCGGATTCGCGCCGATGCGCGGGGGCCATGGTCAATGCCCGCGCGCATGTGCTACATGCGTTCAAGCGCCGTGTGGTGCGACCCTGGTGATACGGGTCCGGCGGATCAGACCGCAAGGTTCCCGTAGCGAGGCCCGTCGCCCGGACCGGCACAGGGCGGGCCCGGCGCCCGTCGTGCAATGATCGCGGGGAGAACAATGGCGGTTGCGGAACCCAAGCCCTTGAGCGCGCCACGGATCTATCTGGTCCGCATGGCCGTGTTCCTGACACTGGCCGGGTTTCTGGCCTTCATCCTGTATCGACCGATCCTGAACGCCTTCCTGAGCAATCCCGGCCTGAACGGGCTGATCGTCGGCGTATTGCTGGTCGGGATCATCCTCGCCGTCAGGCAGGTGGCACGGCTCTTCCGGGAAGTGCGCTGGGTGAATTCGCTCGATCTGCGCGACGGCGCCTATCAGGGCCGCGCCCCGATCCTGCTGGCCCCGATCGCCCAGACCATCGGTCGCAAATCCGGCAATGGCGAAGTCACCATCGATGCCGGCACCATGCGCACCCTGCTCGACACGGTGGGCGGGCGCCTGGACGAGAGCCGCGAGATCGTGCGCTATCTCGCGGGGCTGCTGATCCTGCTCGGCCTGCTCGGCACCTTCTGGGGGCTGATCGAGACGGTGGGGGCGGTCGGGCGCAACATCGCGGCCCTGCCCACCGGAGGCGATGCGGCGGTTCTCTTCGACGAATTGAAGAATTCGTTGTCCGCGCCGCTGATCGGCATCGGCATCGCGTTTTCGTCCTCGCTGTTCGGCCTCGGCTCCTCGCTGGTCGTCGGTTTCCTCGATCTGCAGGCGGGCCAGGCGCAGAACCGCTTCTTCACCGAGCTCGAGGATTACCTCACCGCCCATGCGGTGGAGGAGCCCGCCATCGAGGTGGCGCGCGGCATGCCGGCGGCGACAGGGTTCGGGAGCGCGGAGCTGGCGCGGGCGCTCGACAAGCTCAACACCACCATCAATGAAGGCGGCGGCGGGCGGCAGGCGACCCAGGCCATGGCCAATCTCGCCGAGGGCATCCAGGGGCTGGTGCAGCACATGCGCTCCGAGCAGCAGATGATCCGCGACTGGGTGGAGGCGCAGGCCACCCGCGAGAAGGAACTGAAGGCCGTGCTGGAGCGGCTCTCCTCGCAGGAGAAGGCCTGACCCATGGCGCTGGCGCCCCGCTCCAGACGCGATCGCGGCCTGAATTATTGGCCGGGCTATGTCGATGCCCTGTCGACGCTTCTGCTCGTCATCGTCTTCCTGCTGTCGATCTTCGTGCTCGGCCAGTTCTTCCTGACCCAGGAGATCTCCGGGCGCGACACGGTGCTCGACCGGCTCAACCGCCAGATCGCGGAACTGACCGATCTGCTCGCCCTGGAGCGCTCGACGCGGCGTGAGCTGGAAGACACGCTCGGCTCGCTGGAGAGCACGCTGTCCGAATCGGAGGCCGAACAGGCCCGCCTGCAGGCCATGCTCGATGCCGGGGAAGGCGTCTCGGACCGGGCCGAGGAGCTCGCTTCGGCGCTGGTCGGTGAGCAGGAGGCGACCTCGCGGGCGATGAACCAGATCGACATCCTCAACCAGCAGATCTCGGCCCTGCGCCGGCAGATCGCCGCGCTCGAATCCGCACTCGAAGCCAGCGAGGCGCGCGATCGCGAAAGCCAGGCGCGCATCGCCGATCTGGGAAGCCGGCTGAACGTGGCGCTCGCCCAGCGCGTGCAGGAGCTCGCCCGGTTCCGCTCCGATTTCTTCGGTCGCCTGCGTCAGATC
>PXAW01000133.1 GCA_003567055.1 Hyphomicrobiales bacterium | reverse complement strand
CTCGACTATGTCGCGCCGATGAACCAGGAGCACGCCTTCTGCCTCGCGATCGAGAAGCTGGCCGGCATCGAGGTGCCGCGCCGGGCCCAGCTGATCCGGGTTCTGTACTGCGAGATCGGGCGTATCCTGTCGCATCTTCTCAATCTGACGACCCAGGCCATGGATGTGGGCGCGCTGACGCCGCCGCTCTGGGGCTTCGAGGAGCGCGAGAAGCTGATGGTGTTCTACGAGCGCGCCTCCGGGGCGCGGCTCCACGCCAACTATTTCCGGCCCGGCGGGGTGCATGCGGATCTGCCGCCGGAGCTGATCGACGATATCGAGGCGTGGTGCGATCCGTTCCTGAAGGTGGTCGACGATCTCGACGACCTCGTGATGAAGAACCGCATCTTCAAGCAGCGCAATGTCGATATCGCCGTGGTCGATATCGACGACGCCTATGCCTGGGGCTTCTCCGGCGTGATGGTGCGCGGCTCGGGCGTCGCCTGGGACCTGCGCAAGTCGCAGCCCTACGAGTGCTACGAGGAGATGGATTTCGACATCCCCGTGGGCAAGAACGGCGACAATTACGACCGGCAGATGGTGCGCATGGAAGAGATGCGCCAATCCATCCACATCATGAAACAATGCATCGCGAAGCTGCGTGCGCCGGACGGGCAGGGCCCGATCACCACGACCGACGGCAAGTTCGCGCCGCCGCGCCGGGGCGAGATGAAGCGCTCGATGGAAGCGCTGATCCACCATTTCAAGCTCTACACCGAAGGCTTCCACGTGCCGGAAGGCGAAGTCTACGCGGCTGTGGAAGCGCCGAAGGGCGAATTCGGCGTGTATCTCGTCTCGGACGGCTCCAACAAGCCGTATCGCTGCAAGATCCGCGCCCCGGGCTTCGCGCATCTCCAGGCGATGGATTTCCTCTGCAAGGGCCACATGCTGGCGGATGTGGCGGCGATCCTCGGCTCGATCGACATCGTGTTCGGCGAGGTCGATCGCTGAGCCCCGGTCGAGGGTGATGCGTCGCGCAGCGCGGCGCGAGACAGGTTTGACGGGCGGCACCGTTCGGCGGTGTCGCGGATTGAAAAAAGGCGATCACGATCATGGCCGTTCGCAGGCTCGCACCGGAAGCGGTTCAACCGAAAGAGTTTTCCTTCACGCCCGAGACCGAGGCGTGGACGAAGCAGCTCGTCGCCAAATACCCGCAAGGCCGGCAGGCCTCGGCGGTTATCCCGCTCCTGTGGCGCGTCCAGACCGATTGCGGTGGCTGGCTGCCGCAAAAGGCGATCGAGGCGGTGAGCGAGCGGCTGGAAATGCCGTATATCCGCGTCTACGAGGTCGCGACCTTCTATACGATGTTCAACCTCGAGCCGGTGGGCAAGTTCTACGTTCAGATGTGCGGCACCACGCCCTGCATGCTGCGCGGCTCGAACGAGATCCGCAAGGTGCTCGAAGAGCGCATCGGGGCGCAGCAGACGGTCTCCGATGACGGGTTGTTCTCCTGGCTCGAGGTCGAGTGCCTCGGCGCCTGCTGCAACGCGCCGATGGTGCAGATCAACGATGATTACTACGAGGATCTGACGCCGGAGAATTTCAACAAGCTGCTCGACGATCTCGCCGCCGGCAAGAAGGTGAATGTCGGCTCGCAGACCGGGCGCAAGTCTTCCGAGCCGCAAGACGACGTCAAGACGCTGACCGATCCCGCGCTCTATGACGGCTCCCTCGTCGGCGCCTGGCGCAAGCGCTTCGAGGAAGAGGCGGCGCAGCGCCCGGCTGAGGGTAAGGACAAGGCGGAGAAGGAAAAGACCGGGAAGGAATCGCTCGAAAAGGAAGCGAAGAAGGCCGAGAAAGAGGCCGCCGTCGCGCCCAAGAAAGGCCATCCCGATGCCGGTCGCGCAACCGAGCGCCCTGTCGCCGATGCGCCGGCCCAGCAGAAGGCCGCCGGCGAGGAGGCCGTCGATCTCGAAGCCGAGGACAAGGACATCGCGGAAAAGCTCGCCGCGCTGTCAAAGGACGCTTCTCCCGAGGAAAAGGCCGATGCGGTGGGTTCGCGCCCCAAGGCGTTGAAGAAACCGCGCAAGGACAAGCCCGACGATCTCAAGAAGATCAGCGGCATCGGCCCGGCCAACGAGGAAAAGCTGCACAATCTCGGCATCTATCATTACGACCAGATCGCCCAGTGGGGGCGTCCGGAAATCCGCTGGGTCGGGCAGTTCCTGTCATTCGCCGGGCGGATCGACCGCGAGGACTGGGTCGCCCAGGCGAAGGCGCTCGCCGCCGGCGACACAGAGTCCTGAGAGGAAAACGACATGCTGCAGGACAAGGACCGCATCTTCACCAATCTCTACGGCTTCCATTCGCCGGATCTCGATGCTGCGCGCAAACGCGGGGCCTGGGACGAGACGAAGTTCCTGATCGATCAGGGGCGCGACTGGATCGTCGACGAGATGAAGAAATCGGGTCTGCGCGGGCGCGGCGGCGCGGGCTTCCCGACGGGGCTGAAATGGTCGTTCATGCCCAAGCAGAATGACGGGCGCCCGCATTATCTCGTCGTGAATGCCGACGAATCCGAGCCGGGCACCTGCAAGGATCGCGAGATCATGCGCCATGATCCGCATCTGCTCGTCGAGGGCTGCCTGCTCGCCTCCTTCGCCATGGGGGCCAATGCCTGCTACATCTATCTGCGCGGCGAATACATCGCCGAGCGCATCGCCCTCCAGCGCGCCGTGGACGAAGCTTATGAAGCCAGGCTCATCGGCAAGAACAACCTGCATGGCTGGGATTTCGATCTCTACGTCCATCACGGCGCCGGCGCCTATATCTGCGGCGAGGAGACGGCCCTGCTCGAGAGCCTGGAAGGCAAGAAGGGCATGCCGCGCCTGAAGCCGCCATTCCCGGCCAATGTCGGGCTGTATGGCTGCCCCACCACCGTGAACAACGTCGAATCGATCGCGGTTGCCGGCACCATCCTGCGCCGGGGCGCGGCCTGGTTCTCGGGGCTGGGCCGGCCCAACAATGTCGGGACCAAGCTGTTTTGCGTCTCCGGCCACGTGAACAAGCCGTGCAACGTGGAAGAGGAGATGGGCATCACCTTCCGCGAACTGATCGACACCCATTGCGGCGGGATTCGCGGCGGCTGGGACAATCTGCTCGCGGTGATCCCCGGCGGCTCCTCGGTACCGATGGTGCCGGCGGAGCAGATCGCCGACGCGCATATGGATTTCGACACGCTGCGTGATCTGAAATCGGGCCTCGGCACGGCGGCGGTGATCGTGATGGACAAGTCCACCGACATCGTGCGCGCTATCACCCGCATCTCCTATTTCTACAAGCACGAGAGCTGCGGCCAGTGCACCCCCTGTCGTGAGGGCACGGGCTGGATGTGGCGCGTGCTGACGCGGATGTCGGAGGGCAGGGCGCAGAAGCGCGAGATCGACATGCTGCTCGAAGTCACCAAGCAGGTCGAGGGGCATACCATCTGCGCGCTGGGTGATGCGGCGGCATGGCCGATTCAGGGCTTGATTCGCCATTTCCGGCATGAAATCGAAAAGCGGATCGACGATTATGCGGCCAACCCGCATTCCGATCCGGTACGCGTGGCGGCGGAATAACCGGTTGAAGAGTAACGTGCGGGCGCGAGCGGAAACGAACAGGACGACGACACCATGACCAAACTCATCGTCGACGGCAAAGAAATCGACGTCCCGGCCGAATACACGCTGCTTCAGGCGTGTGAGGAGGCGGGCGCCGAGATCCCGCGCTTCTGCTTCCACGAGCGCCTCTCGGTCGCCGGCAATTGCCGCATGTGCCTTGTCGAGATCAAGGGCGCGCCCAAGCCGATCGCGAGCTGCGCCTGGGGCGTGCGCGATTGCCGCCCCGGCCCCAATGGCGAGCCGCCGGAGATTTCGACCAGGTCGCCGACGGTGAAGAAGGCCCGCGAGGGCGTGATGGAATTCCTGCTGATCAACCATCCGCTCGACTGCCCGATCTGCGATCAGGGCGGCGAGTGCGATCTGCAGGACCAGGCCATGGCCTATGGCGTCGATTCGAGCCGCTTCCACGAGAACAAGCGCGCCGTCGAGGACAAGTATATCGGCCCGCTGGTGAAGACCTGGATGAATCGCTGCATCCACTGCACCCGCTGCGTGCGCTTCGCCACCGAGGTTGCCGGCGTGCCGGATCTCGGCGCCATCGGGCGCGGCGAGGATATGGAGATCACCACCTATCTCGAAAAGGCGATGGGCTCGGAGCTGCAGAGCTGCGTCGCCGATCTCTGCCCGGTCGGCGCGCTCACCTCCAAGCCCTATGCCTATACGGCGCGGCCCTGGGAGATGACCAAGACCGAATCGGTGGATGTGATGGATGCGGTGGGCTCTGCCATCCGGGTCGATTCGCGTGGTCGCGAGGTGATGCGCATCCTGCCGCGCGTCAACGAGGCGATCAACGAGGAGTGGATCACGGATAAAACCCGCCACATCATTGACGGCCTGCGCCGCCAGCGCCTCGACAGGCCTTACGTGCGCGAGAACGGCAAGCTGCGCCCCGCTTCCTGGCAGGAGGCGTTCGGCGCCATCGCCAAGGCCGTCGGCGCGGCCAGCCCCGAGTGCATTGGCGCCATTGTCGGCGATCTGCCGGCGGTGGAGGAGATCTACGCGCTCAAGGAGCTGATGACGTCGCTCGGCGTGGCCAATCTCGACGCCCGCCAGGACGGCGCGGCCCTCGATCCGGCTCTGGGGCGTGGGTCATACGTGTTCAATTCGACCATCGAGGGGATCGAGGAGGCGGATGCCATCCTGATCGTGGGCTCCAACCCGCGTATCGAGGCTTCGCTGGTGAATGTGCGCATCCGCAAGCGCTTCCGCATGGGCCCGCCGCCGATCGGCGTGATCGGCGAGAAGGCCGATCTGACCTATGATTACGATTATCTCGGCGCCGGCCCGGACACTCTGGCCGATATCGCCTCCGGCAAGCATCCCTTCGCGAAGGTCCTGAGCGAGGCAGAGCGTCCGCTGATCATCCTCGGCCAGGGCGCGCTGATGCGCGAGGACGGGGCGGCGATCATGGCGCTCGCCGCCAAGGCGGCGGAGACGGTCGGTGCCGTCACCGATGACTGGAACGGCTTCAACGTGCTGCACACGGCAGCTGCCCGCGTCGGCGCGCTCGATCTCGGTTTCGTGCCGGGCGAGGGCGGCCTCGATGCGCAGGCGATGGCCGGCGAAGGCGCGCTCGACGTGCTGTTCCTGCTCGGCGCCGACGAGATCGCCATCCCGCCCGGTGCCTTCGTGATCTATCAGGGTACGCATGGTGATCGCGGTGCGCATCGCGCCGACGTGATCCTGCCGGGCGCGACCTATACCGAGAAATCGGGCACCTTCGTCAATACGGAGGGGCGGGTGCAGATCGCCAACCGCGCGGCCTTCCCGCCCGGCGATGCCCGCGAGGACTGGGCCATCCTGCGTGCCCTGTCCGATCAGCTCGGTCACAAATTGCCCTTCGACAATCTGGCGCAGCTGCGCGAAAAGCTGTATGCCGCATATCCGCATATGGCTTCAGTCGATGCGATTGCGCAAAGCGACGTGGCGGCGGCGGTCAAGGCTGCGGCCGGGCTGAAGGGCAAGCCGGGGGATGCGCCGTTTGCGAGCCCGGTCAAGGACTTCTACCTGACCAACCCGATCGCGCGCGCATCCGCGATCATGGCGGAATGCTCGGCGCTTGCCGCCGGGGAGAGCCGCGAAGCGGCCGAGTGAGCCAGGATACGGGACACAATCATCATGCCGGAAATTCTCCTCACCGTGCTGCTCATCGCCTTCAAGAGCCTCGTCTTGATGGTCTCGCTGCTCGTCTTCATCGCCTATATCCTCTATGCCGACCGCAAGGTCTGGGCGGCGGTGCAGCTGCGCCGGGGGCCCAATGTGGTCGGGCCCTGGGGGCTGTTGCAGAGTTTCGCGGATCTGCTCAAATTCGTGCTCAAGGAGCCTGTGATTCCGGCGGGCGCCAACAAGGGCCTGTTCCTGCTCGCACCCTTCATCCTGGTGGTGCTGGCGCTGGCGGCCTGGGCGGTGATTCCGGTCAATGAGGGCTGGGCGATCGCCGATATCAATGTCGGGATCCTGTTCGTCTTCGCCGTCTCTTCGCTGCAGGTCTATGGCGTGATCATGGGCGGCTGGGCCTCGAATTCGAAATACGCCTTCCTCGGCGCGCTGCGCTCGGCGGCGCAGATGGTCTCCTACGAGGTCTCCATCGGCTTCGTGATCATCACCGTGCTGCTCTGCGTGGGCTCGCTCAATCTGACGCAGATCGTTCTGGCGCAGGACAGTGCCTGGGGCATTCTCGGCTGGTTCTGGCTGCCGCTCTTCCCGATGTTCGTGATCTTCCTGATCTCGGCGCTGGCGGAGACGAATCGCCCGCCCTTCGATCTGCCGGAGGCCGAATCGGAGCTCGTGGCCGGCTTCATGGTGGAATATTCCTCCACGCCGTACCTGCTCTTCATGCTCGGCGAATACGTGGCCATCATGACCATGTGTGCGCTGATGACGATCCTGTTCCTCGGCGGCTGGCTGTCGCCGATCCCGTTCGCGCCCTTCACCTGGGTGCCGGGGCCGGTCTGGTTCGTCCTGAAGATGTGCCTGTGCTTCTACATGTTCGCGATGACCAAGGCCTTCGTGCCGCGGTACCGCTATGACCAGCTGATGCGGCTGGGCTGGAAGGTGTTCCTGCCGATCTCGCTCGCCGCCGTGGTGATCGTGGCCGGCGTCCTGCAGCTGACCGGCTGGGCGCCGGGTGCGCAGTAAGAGGAGGGTGGCTTGATCGACTGGATTTCACCGGCGGGCATGATCGGGGCCGCGATCGGCTTCCTGATCGCCATGGTCAATTTCAGGGTTTTGGGTGGCTTTCTCACTGCGAAGCTGCGGGAGACCGACAAGTCGACGACCCCCGCCGAGAAGGCCGATTATGAGCGTCGGATCTGGTGGTTCCGGTTTTCCCTCGGCATGAACATGTATGTCGCGTTTCCCATCATCGGTTATTTCTTCGGCACCACCGTGTCGACCATGTTCGAATGAGGAGTGGGTCATGGAGAAGGCTATGAGGCTCGATCAGGCCGCGAAGGCGATCCTCCTGAAGGAGTTCGTCTCCGGCTTTCTTCTGGCGCTGCGGTATTTCTTCAAGCCGAAGGCGACGATCAATTACCCCTTCGAGAAGAATCCCACATCGCCGCGCTTTCGCGGGGAGCACGCGCTGCGGCGCTATCCCAACGGCGAGGAGCGCTGCATCGCCTGCAAGCTCTGCGAGGCGATCTGCCCGGCCCAGGCCATCACCATCGAGGCCGGTCCGCGCCGCAATGACGGGACGCGGCGCACCACCCGCTACGACATCGACATGGTGAAGTGCATCTATTGCGGCATGTGCCAGGAGGCCTGCCCGGTGGATGCCATCGTCGAGGGTCCGAATATCGAATTTTCCGTGGAGACGCGCGAAGAGCTGCTCTACGACAAGCAGAAGCTGCTCGATAACGGTGATCGCTGGGAGCGCGAGATCGCGCGCAATCTGGCGATGGATGCGCCGTATCGCTGAGCATTCTTCATGGTGACCGGCCGGGGCCCGCATGGGGGGCGTTTGTTCGGGATGGTTGCCGGGTTTGGCCGGACACGGGTTGTGCGGTCGCGAAACGGGGTCTATAGACAGGCCGCCCGCACCCATGCGGGCGGAACCTGACAAGCCACCGCAACAGGCTTCGAGCGAAAGCGCATGACGGTCACCGCCGCCTTCTTCTATCTGTTTGCCGCCATCACCGTGGCCTCGGCCTTCATGGTGATCGCCGCACGCAATCCCGTGCACTCGGTGCTCTTCCTGATCCTCGCCTTCGTGAATTCGGCGGGGCTCTTCATTCTGCTCGGCGCCGAGTTCCTGGCGATGATTCTCATCGTCGTCTATGTCGGCGCGGTCGCGGTGCTGTTCCTGTTCGTGATCATGCTGCTCGACATCGATTTTGCGGAATTGCGCCAGGGTGCGCTGCAATATCTGCCGATCGGCACGGTGGTGGGGATCATCTTCCTCGTCGAGCTGGTTCTGGTGGTGACGACCTACACGCTCGATCCGGCGCTGCTGAACCTCCCGGCGGCAGCAGAGGCGCAGACGGGCATCACCAATACCGCCCAGCTCGGCTCGGTGATCTATACGAAATACGTCTATTTCTTCCAGCTTTCCGGCCTGATCCTGCTGGTCGCCATGATCGGTGCGATCGTGCTGACCCTGCGTGACCGGCCCGGCGTGAAGCGTCAGGATGCAGCGAAGCAGGCTGCGCGCACCCGCGAGACCTCGATCGAGATCCGCAAGGTCAAAAACCGCGAGGGCGTGTAAGGAGCCGATGCGATGATCACCCTGGTCCATTTCCTCACGCTGGCGGCGATCCTGTTCACGCTGGGCGTCTTCGGGATCTTCATCAACCGCAAGAACGTGATCGTCATCCTGATGTCGATCGAGCTGATTCTGCTGTCGGTGAATATCAACCTGGTCGCGTTCTCGAGCTATCTGAACGACATCGTCGGCCAGGTCTTCGCCCTGTTCGTGCTGACCGTCGCCGCCGCCGAAGCGGCGATCGGGCTGGCGATCCTCGTCATCTTCTTCCGCAACCGCGGCACCATCGCGGTGGAAGACATCAACACGATGAAGGGCTAAGGGGCGTCCACGATGTATCACGCGATCGTCTTCCTGCCGCTTCTCGGCTTCCTCATTGCGGGCATTTTCGGCCGCATGATCGGGCCGCGCCCGAGCGAGATCGTGACGACCTCCTTCGTCGCGATATCGGCGCTGCTCTCATGGGTCGCCCTGTTCTCCGTCGGTTACGGGGACGGGGGCACCACGGTGCGCATCGCCAACTGGATGGTCTCGGGCGATCTCGCCGTGGACTGGGCGCTGCGTATCGACGCGCTCACCGTGGTGATGCTCGTGGTGGTGAACAGCGTCTCGGCGCTCGTGCACCTCTATTCCATGGGCTACATGCACGAGGACCCGTCGCGCTCGCGCTTCTTCGCCTATCTGTCCCTGTTCACCTTCGCCATGCTGATGCTGGTGACGTCCGACAATCTGGTGCAGATGTTCTTCGGCTGGGAAGGCGTGGGGCTCGCGAGCTACCTGCTGATCGGCTTCTGGTATCAGAAGGAATCGGCCAATGCGGCGGCGATGAAGGCCTTCGTCGTCAACCGCGTCGGCGATTTCGGCTTCGCGCTCGGCATCTTCCTCGTCTTCTACCTCTTCGGCTCCACCAGCTTCGATGTCATCTTCCCGCAGGTCGAGGCCTTCGCCACCGGCGAGGCGGGTGAGGGCTTCAGCTTCCTCGGGCTCGATGCGCAGGGCACGCTGACGCTGGCCTGCCTGCTGCTGTTCATGGGTGCGATGGGCAAGTCGGCGCAGTTCCTGCTGCATACCTGGCTGCCCGACGCGATGGAGGGCCCGACGCCGGTCTCCGCGCTGATCCATGCCGCGACCATGGTCACCGCCGGTGTCTTCCTCGTGGCGCGGATGTCGCCGCTGTTCGAATATGCCCCGACGGCGCTCGTCGTCGTCACCGGCATCGGCGCGCTGACGGCCTTCTTCGCCGCGACGGTGGGGCTCGTCCAGAACGACATCAAGCGCGTCATCGCCTATTCGACCTGCTCGCAACCCGGCTACATGTTCGTCGCCATGGGGCTGGGCGCCTATAGCGTGGGCATGTTCCACCTGTTCACGCATGCCTTCTTCAAGGCGCTGCTGTTCCTCGGCGCCGGCTCGGTGATCCACGCGATGCATCACGAGCAGGACATGCGCAACATGGGCGGCCTCGGCAAGGTGATCCCGCTCACCGCGCTGATGATGGTGATCGGCACGATCGCGCTGACGGGCTTCCCGTTCACGGCGGGCTATTATTCCAAGGATGCGATCATCGAGGCGGCCTATGCGTCGACTGCGGGGATGTCGGATGTCGCATTCGTCGCGACGGTCGTGGCGGCCTTGTTCACCTCCTTCTATTCCTGGCGCCTGTTCTTCATGACCTTCGCCGGCAAGGCGCGCTGGGGCGCGGGGCATGGTCACGCCACGCATGGCGATTCGGGTCATGGGGACGCCACGCATGCCGATGATCACGGGCATCACCATGATCACAAGCCGCATGAGAGCCCGCCGGTGATGATGATCCCGCTGATCCTGCTCGCCATCGGCGCGCTGGTCGCCGGCTTCCTCTTCAAGGGCGTCTTCGTGGGTGACGGCTACGAGGCCTTCTGGGGCGACGCGCTCTACACCCGCCCCGACAACACCATCCTCGTCGATCTGCACTATGTGCCGGCCTGGGTCGTGTGGTCGCCCTTCGTGATGATGGCGATCGGCTTCGGCCTCGCCTACTGGATGTATGTGCGCGACACCTCGGTGCCGGCGCGCATCGCGCAGGAGCAGCCGATGCTCTACCGCTTCCTGCTCAACAAGTGGTATTTCGACGAGCTCTACGACATCATCTTCGTGCGGCCGGCCAAGCGGCTCGGGCAGTTCCTGTGGCGCACTGGCGACGGCAAGATCATCGACGGGATGGGGCCTGACGGCATCTCCGCCCGGGTGCTCGACACCACCTCCTGGGTGGTGCGGCTGCAGACCGGCTACGTCTACCACTACGCATTCACCATGCTCGTCGGTGTCGCCGCGCTGGTGACCTGGTATCTGATCGCGGGGGCCCGCTGATGTTCGGCTTCGGTATTCTCTCCGGGCTTCTGATCCTGCCGCTGATCGGCGCGGCCTTCATCCTCACCCTGCGCGGGGACGAGGCTGCGATCCGCAACAATGCGCGCTGGGCGGCGCTGGCGACGACGATCGTCACCTTCCTGCTCTCGCTGGTGGCCTGGGCGCGGTTCGATACGGGCAGCCCGGATTTCCAGCTGGTGGAATCGCATGCCTGGCTGATGGAGACGACGCGGTTCACGCTCGGCGTGGACGGGTTCTCGCTGCCCTTCGTGCTGCTCACCACCTTCCTGATGCCGTTTTGCATCCTCGCCTCCTGGGAGACGATCAAGACGCGCATCAAGGAATACATGGTCGCCTTCCTCGTGCTCGAGGCGCTGATGATCGGCGTGTTCGTGGCGCTCGATCTGGTGCTGTTCTACATCTTCTTCGAGGCGGGCCTGATCCCGATGTTCCTGATCATCGGGATCTGGGGCGGCAAGCGGCGCATCTATGCCAGCTTCAAGTTCTTCCTCTATACGCTGCTCGGCTCGGTGCTGATGCTGATCGCCGTCGTCGCCATGTACTGGCAGGCGGGGACGAGCGATATCCCGACGCTGCTCGCGCATGACTTCCCGGTCTCGCTGCAGACCTGGCTGTGGCTGGCCTTCTTCGCCTCCTTCGCGGTGAAGATGCCGATGTGGCCGGTCCATACCTGGCTGCCCGATGCCCACGTCGAGGCGCCGACGGCGGGCTCGGTGATCCTGGCCGGAATTCTGTTGAAGATGGGCGGCTACGGCTTCATCCGCTTCTCGATCCCGATGTTCCCCGACGCGTCGATGTATTTCGCGCCGATGGTCTTCGCGCTTTCGGTCATCGCCATCGTCTACACCTCCCTCGTCGCGCTGATGCAGGAGGACATGAAGAAGCTCATCGCCTATTCATCGGTGGCGCATATGGGCTTCGTCACGATGGGCCTGTTCAGCCTCACCCCGCAGGGGATCGAGGGGGCGATGTTCCAGATGATCTCGCACGGCCTGATCTCGGGCGCGCTGTTCCTGTGCGTGGGCGTGATCTATGACCGGATGCACACCCGCGAGATCAAGGCCTATGGCGGGCTGGTCAATCGGATGCCGCTCTACGGCGTCGCCTTCCTGCTCTTCACCATGGCCAATGTCGGCCTTCCGGGCACCTCCGGTTTCGTGGGTGAGTTCCTGACGCTGATCGGCGCCTTCCAGGCCAATTTCTGGGTCGCCTTCGTCGCCACGAGCGGCGTCATCCTCTCCGCCTGCTACGCTCTGTGGCTCTACTGGCGCGTGATGAACGGCCCGCTGGTGAAGCCGGAATTGCAGGCGATTCAGGATCTCGATCGTCGCGAAGTGCTGCTGCTGGCGCCGCTCGGCATCCTCGTCATCTATTACGGCGTGCAGCCGCAGGTGATCCTCGACGCTTTCGCCGCGCCGACACAGGCGCTGCTTGCCAACGCTTATCCCGTTCTCCAGGCCGGCGCTTCGCTGGCCGGGGTCCAGTGAGGTTCGATCGCCATGCCCGTTGAAACCACCGCATCCGGGATCCCGCTCTACGCCGTACCAGAGCTCGGGCCGGCTCTGCCCGAGATCATCATGGCGGTCGGCGTCCTCGCGCTGGTGCTCTACGGCGCCCTGCGCGGCGAGCGCTCCACCGGCGTCGTCACGGCGGCGGCGATCGCGCTGATGGCCTTTACCCTCGGCTTCATCCTGACCATGTCGGGCGATACCCAGGTCACCTTCGCCGATGCCTTCATCACGGACGGGTTTGCCCGCTTCATGAAGGTGCTGGTGCTGATCGGGGCGATCGTGGCGCTTGCCATGTCGCGCGAGCATTTCCGCCGTGCGGGGATCGACCGTTTCGAATATCCGCTGCTGATCCTGCTGGCCGCCATCGGCATGATGGTGATGATCTCGGCCAACGATCTCATCGCGCTCTATCTCGGCCTCGAATTGCAGAGCCTGGCGGCCTATGTCATCGCCTCCTTCCATCGCGACAATGCGCGCTCGACGGAAGCGGGGCTGAAATATTTCGTGCTGGGTGCGCTCGCCTCCGGCATGCTGCTCTACGGTTCCTCGCTCGTCTACGGTTTCACCGGGACGGTCTCCTTCCCCGAGATCGCGGCGGTCGTGGCCGAGGGAGCCAATCCGGGTGTGATCTTCGGTCTCGTCTTCATCGCCGCCGGCCTTGCCTTCAAGGTCTCCGCCGTGCCGTTCCACATGTGGACGCCGGATGTCTATCAGGGTGCGCCGACGCCGGTCACCGCCTTCTTCGCCTCTGCGCCGAAGGTGGCGGCGATGGCGCTTGCGGTGCGCGTCTTCATCGGGGCCTTCCCCACCATCGTCGATCAGTGGCAGCAGATCATCGT
>PXAW01000490.1 GCA_003567055.1 Hyphomicrobiales bacterium | reverse complement strand
CACGGCACCCCCGGCCTCGGCGAGCGCCGCGAGAACCGTCAGCGCACGATCGACCGCCGCGACTCCCTGCTCCTGCATCGACATCCTCCCTGACTAAACATTCTGTCTAGCAGAACATTATTCTATTTGACAGAACGAAAAACAGCAAGCTAGATTTTCACCAAGACGAGAACAGGGGGCAGAACCTCTGCGTCATCCGCATCACATCACGGCATTGTCGATCCATGACGGCGCCGGAAAAGGGAGGACATCATGAGCCTGACCAGACGTATTTTCGGACTTGCCGCAGCGGGAGCGCTGGCTTTCGGCGCAGCGACGCCATTTTCCGGTTCCGCATTGTCGGACGAGTATCCCAGCCGCACGATCACGATGATCGTGGCCTATTCGGCCGGCGGTGGCACGGATGTGCTCGCACGCACCATCGCGCCCTTCATCGAGGAAGAGCTCGGGGCGAGCATCGCCATCGTCAACCGTCCGGGTGCCGGTGGCGAGATCGGCTTCACCGAAATCGCCCAGGCTGATCCCGACGGCTACACGATCGGCATGCTGAACGTCCCGTCGGTTATCAATCCCCTGATCGAGCGCAGCCCGGCTTATGAATTGTCGGATTTCGCGCCGATCGCGAATGCGGTGACCGAAGCGGCGGCAATCGTGGTGCCGGCGGGCAGCCCGTTCGAGACGCTGGAAGAGTGGGTGGCCTTCGTCACGGAAAACCCCAACACCATCCCGGTGGCGAATTCCGGTCTTGGCGGCGCCATGCATACGGCGTTGCTGCGCTTTCTCAATCAGGAAGACCTGTCGGTGACGCATGTCCCCTTCCCGGGCGCGGCCCCCAGCCGCGCGGCGCTTCTGGGCGGACATGTTGCGACCAGCGTGATGGGCGTCAGCGAAGCCGGGCCGCTGCATTTGGAGGGCGAGTTGCGTATTCTCGGCGTGATGTCGCCCGAGCGAGATGCCAGCCTGCCCGATGTCCCGACCTTCCGCGAGCTCGGCCATGATATCGTCGCCGGCTCGTATCGCGGCATTGCCGCGCCAGCTGGTATTCCCGAGCCGATCTTCGAGAAGCTGGCTGGCGCCGTCGAGGCTGCGCTGACAAGCGAAGCCTTTCTCGCCACCGCCGAGGAACGCCTCCTGAACATCGACTTCATCGGGCCGCGGGAAATGCAGGAATTCCTCGTGGAGATCGAGGCCGAGATGCGGGCGGTCTGGGAGAGCACGCCTTGGATCCGGTAAAGGTTGATGGCGCGCCCGAGGCGGATACAGCCGGGGCGCGCCGCGACCTGCTGGGCGGCGTGATCTTCGCCGCCCTTGCCGTCGCAGTCGTGGTCTTCGGCGCCCGCCTGCCGGGTGACAGCGGCATTTTCCCGGTCTTCATCGGCCTTGTGCTTCTTGTCGGGGCGATTGGCTCCGCCGTCACGGCGATTCGCGCGGGTGCACTGTCACGGTCGGGACCCGGGTTGTTCGCGGGGATGGATCCCGGCGGCCTACGCCGGATGGCGATCGCGGCGGTCGGGCTGGTCGCTTATGCGCTGGCCTTGCGTCCGCTGGGTTATTTCACGACCACGCTGATCATTCTGATCGCTCTGCCGCCTCTCATCGGCTATCGGCGACCCGGTCTAATCCTCGTCAATGCAATGATCACCACGGCATTGCTCTACGCCGTCTTCATCCTGCTTTTCGACCGTCCGCTACCGCGGGAATTCTTCCTGCGCTGAGCGGGTCCGGGCAACGGGTATCCCAGCATGTTCGAGCACATCGTCGAAGGCCTCTTTCTGGCGCTGCAACCGGCGAATTTTCTCGCCATGACCGGCGGCGTGCTGCTCGGAATCTGCATCGGCGCCCTGCCGGGTCTCAGCGCCACTATGGGGATCGCCATTCTGATCCCGCTCACCTTCGGCCTCGACCCGCTGGTGGGACTGGGCATGATGGCCGGTATCTATAACGGGGCAATGTATGGCGGGGCGATCCCGGCCATTCTGCTGCGCATTCCCGGCACGCCGGCCTCCGTTGCCACCATTCTCGATGGCGCGCCGATGGCAGATCAGGGCCGCGCCCCGCTCGCCTTGCGCATCGCCGTCGTCTCCTCCGCCCTCGGTGCCATGGCGAGCGCCGTCGCACTGATTCTGCTCGCGCCCCCTTTGTCCCGTGTGACCCTGCTATTCGGCCCCGCCGATTATTTCTGGATCGCTCTGTTCGGGCTGACATCGATCGCAATCCTGATCGGATCCGATCCCTGGAAGGGGATCATGGCGGCGGCGATCGGGCTGTTGATCGGCATTGTCGGGGTGGACACGGTCAGCGGCTATCTGCGCTTCACCATGGGGTTCACGGAACTGACCGGCGGCTTCCATATCGTCGTCGTGCTGATCGGCCTGTTCGGTGTGCCGCCGACACTGCGCCTTGCCGAGCGCGCCCTGCGGGCCGATCCCGAGAAGGCGCCGCCCCTGGGTGAGAAAGGCCCGCCCTTGCCCGTCCGCCTGCTCTGGCCGACCTGGCTGCGCTCGTCCCTGATCGGCATCGGCGTCGGCCTCCTGCCCGGCGCAGGCGGCAACATGGCTTCGTTCCTGAGCTATAACGAGGCAAAACGCGCCTCGAAGACGCCGGAGAAATTCGGGCACGGTGCAGAGGAAGGCGTTGCAGCGGCGGAATGCGGCAACAATGCCGATAATGCCGCCGCCCTCGTTCCCGCGCTTACGCTCGGCATTCCCGGTTCTGCCGTGGCGGCGGTGATCATGGGTGGCTTGCTGGTGCATGGCCTGCAGCCGGGGCCGGCCCTGTTTCGCGACAATGCCGGCATCGTCTATGGCTTCATGCTCCAGATGTTGCTGACGGCGGGTCTGCTCATCGTCTTCGGGGGATATCTGGGTTCACGTGTTTTCGTGCATATCCTGCGGCTGCCGCCGTTTCTGCTGGTCCCGGTGATCTTTTCGCTGACGATCGTCGGCGTCTATTCGGTCAACAATTCCCT
>PXAW01000104.1 GCA_003567055.1 Hyphomicrobiales bacterium | reverse complement strand
CGGATCGATCATCCTCACGGTGACGGGCGCGATGCCCGGGGCCGGCGCGTCGCCATTCGTGCGCATCACGAGGGCGCTCACGGCGCTACCGAAGATGCAGCGTTTTTCCGGATCAGCCCGCAGATTCCGGACAGATGGATGACACCGTTATGCATGCCTTGAAGAAGACCCGTCTCCCCGCCCTCGCCGGCGCGCTCGCCGCATCCCTGATGCTGTCGGTCGCCGCGATCACGCCCGCCGCTGCGCAGGATCGCATCGAGGTGATCCTCGACTGGTTCGTCAATCCCGATCACGGTCCGATCATCCTCGCCGAGGAGCTCGGCTATTTCGCGGAGGCCGGGCTCGTGGTCGATGTGGTGGCGCCGGCCGATCCGACCGATCCGCCGCGCATGGTGGCGGCGGGGCGCGCCGATATCGCGATCTCGTATCAGCCGCAGCTGCATCTCAACCTGCACCAGGGCATGCCGCTGGTGCGCGTGGGCACCCTCGTCTCCACGCCGCTGACCTGCCTCGTCGTCCTCGCCGACGGCCCGATCAGGGAGATGACCGATCTCGCCGGCGGCAAGGTCGGCTTCGCCGTGGCCGGGATCCAGGAGGTGATGCTCGAAGCCATGCTCGCCCATCACGGCATGAGCGGCGACGATGTCGAGCAGATCAATATCGGCTGGTCGATCTCGCCGGCGCTGATGAGCGGCCAGGTCGACGGCGTGATCGGGGCGTTTCGCAATTTCGAGCTCAACCAGCTCGAGATCGAGGGCACTGCCGGGCGCTGCTTCAACCCAGAGGAAGAAGGCATTCCCGCCTATGACGAGCTGATCTACGTGGCCAATCCGGAAACCATGGACAAGGACGTGATCGCCCGTTTCCTCGCCGCCACCGAGCGCGCCACGCATTACATCCTCAACAACCCGGAGGAATCCTGGGAGATCTTCGCGGCAACCTCGGCGGAGCTGCGCAACGAGCTGAATATCCGCGCCTGGGGTGATACCTATCCGCGCTTCGCCAGCCGCCCCGCCGCCATGGATTACGGGCGCTACGCCGGTTTCGAGGCCTTCCTGCACGAGGCCGGGATGATCCCCGAGATCCATCCGGTCGAGCGCCTCGCCATCGACGTGACGCGCCCGTGACGACGACCGGCGCATCCGCGCAGACGAAGACGGGGGCGGGCGTGATTCCCGCCCCCGGGACCGTGCCGGCGATCACGGTGGAGGGGGAGGGCTATTCCGGCGACGCGCTGCTGTTCGCGCCGCTCACGCTGACCCTTCCCGCCGGGCGCTGGACGGGATTGCTGGGCGCATCCGGCGTGGGAAAATCGACGCTGCTGCGGGTGATTGCGGGGCTCGAGACCGGGGTGCGCTTCATCGGGCAGGTGCGCGTGAGCGACGGGTTGCCGCTCGCCGGGCGGGTGGCCTTGATGGCGCAGAGCGACCTGCTGGTGCCGTGGCGCGACATCCTCGGCAATGTCACCATCGGCGCGACCCTGCGCGGCGCACGGGCCGACCGTGATCGCGCCATGGCGCTCCTGGAGCGCGTCGGCCTTGCCGATCACGCGCGTAAACGCCCGCATATGCTCTCGGGCGGCCAGCGCCAGCGCGCCGCGCTCGCGCGCACCCTGATGGAGGATCGCCCGGTCATCCTGCTCGACGAGCCGTTTTCCGCGCTTGATGCACGAATGCGTGCGGAAATGCAGGAACTCGCCGGCGAGCTGCTCGCCGGGCGCACGGTGCTCCTCGTCACCCATGAGCCGGCGGAGGCCGCGCGGCTGTCGCATGCCGCGTGGCTGATGCATGCGCGCGGGCTCGAGGCGCTGGAATTGCCGCAGACGCCGCCGGTGCGCGATCTTGAGGATCCGGCATTCCTGAGCGCGCAGGCGGCTCTGTTTCGGCGTTTGCGGGCCCGTGATCCGGGTGTCCCGGAACGCGCCGGGGAGGGGGCGTGATGGAGCTCGCCGCATTGCGCCGCAGCGCCCCGTTCCTGCGCGGGCTCGCCGTCTTCGCCTTCGCCATCGCCCTGTGGCAGGGGATCGTCTGGGGAACGGGCGTGCCGCATTTCATCCTGCCGGGGCCGGAGCGGGTCTGGCGGGCGCTCATCAATTCCCATGCCATGATCCTCGACAATGCCTGGATCACCTTCGCGCAGATCCTGACCGGGCTCGTTCTGGGCGCCACGCTCGGCGTCGTCACGGCGCTGCAACTCGCCATGTCGCCGCTGGCGCGGCTGGTGATGCGTCCGATCCTCGTCTTCGCCCAGGCCATCCCGATCTTCGCCCTGGCCCCGATCCTGACGCTCTGGCTCGGCTACGGCATGGGCTCGAAGATCGTGATGGTGATCCTGATCATCTATTTCCCCGTCGCCTCGTCCTTCTTCGACGGGCTGATGCGCACGCCGCGCGGCTGGCTCGATCTTGCGCAGGTGATGGGCGCTTCGCCCAACCGCGCGATCTTCTGGCTGCGCGCCCCGCACGCATTGCCCTCCCTCGCCTCGGGCTTGCGGCTGGCCGCGGTCTATGCGCCTTTCGGGGCGGTGATCGGGGAATGGGTGGGGGCGTCGAAGGGGCTCGGCTATCTGATGCTGCTCGCCAATGGCCGGGCACAGACGGACCTGATGTTCGCCGCGCTCTTCGTCCTCGCGGCCTTCACCGTGCTGCTCTATCTCGCCATCGACCGCGCCGCCGCCGCGCTGACGGCCCGGTTCACCGAGCCGAGCGGGTAGGGCGCGTGCTGGATGAGGGGGCGTTTCCCTCCTCATGGAAGGGAGGCGAGTTGCGCGCTTCATCACGCGCGCTCGCTATTCGAATGCGCGCCTCACTCCCAACCCCTCTCCGCGAGGAAGAGGGGAGTTCCGGTGTGCGCTTCATGGGGCTGCGCCTCACATCCGTTTCACGAGCCGCACCAGCACCAGCAGGATGACGGCGCCGAGGGTGGCGTGGATCAGGGCGGCGAGGAAGCCGCCGCCGATGGTGAAGACGAGTTG
>PXAW01000406.1 GCA_003567055.1 Hyphomicrobiales bacterium | reverse complement strand
GCCTTCATCGGCGAGGCGACCACCCCTGCCGCCCAATCCTTCCGGCTGTTTCGCACGGCGGTCACCGTCGCCGAATTGCAGGCGACGGTGGCGCGCTATCTCGGTGAGGAGCGCGCCACACGCTCCTTCGAGGGTTTTGCGCGCATGCGCGGGGTGGATCTGGCGCGGATGGGCCCCGCCGATATCCATCTGCTGCGTTATGCCGAGCATCTGCTGGCCTCGGCCATCGGTGCGGCATCGGCGCGCCTTGCGCTCTCGCTCGTCCTCAAGCGCCGCAACGTCTCGACGCAGGATGCGCTGAAACTGCTCGATGATGCCTCGGCGGCGATCCAGTATAATCGCGACCTGCTCCAGCACGCCCTCGACCATGCCCGCCAGGGCATTACCGTGCTCGATTCCGATCTGCATCTGCTGTGCTGGAACCAGGCCTTCGTCGATCTCTACGAGTTGCCGCCTGAGTTCGTGCGTGTCGGCATCTCACTGGGCGAGATCGTGCGCTTCAACGCTGCGCGCGGTGCCTATGGGCCCGGGACGATGGACGAGCAGATCGCCGCGCGCATCGACAGCTTCATCCATGAAACCGAGCCGGTGCGGCTGCGGCTCTACCCCAATGAACGCGTCATCGAGATCCGCACCAACCCGCTGCCCGATGGCGGTTTCGTCACCACCTATACCGACGTCACCGAGACCGTGGCGGCGGAAGAGGCGCGCGCGCGTGTCGCGGAAGAGCTGGAGCGGCGGGTGCGCGAGCGCACCGAAGAGCTCACGCGCCTCAATGCGGCGCTGACCCAGGCCAAGGCGGAAGCCGAGGAGGCCAATGCCTCCAAGACGCAGTTCCTGGCGGCGGCCAGCCACGACATCCTGCAACCGCTCAACGCCGCGCGGCTTTATGCAACGGCGCTCGTCGAGCGCAACCGCGAGGCGGGGGCGAAGGCGGCAGGAACGCAACCCGGCAATACGGCGGAACTCGCCGAAAACGTCAATGCGTCGCTGGATGCGGTGGAGGAGATCCTCACCGCGCTGCTCGACATCTCGCGGCTGGATACCGGCGCCCTCAAGCCGGAATTCGAGGTGTTTCGCCTCGATGCGTTCCTGCACCAGCTCGCGCGGGAATTCGAGCCTTCGGCGGCGGCGAAGGGGGTGCGGCTGCGCTTCGTCGCGCCGGCGGTCAGTGTCCGCTCGGATCGCAAATTGCTACGCCGCCTGATGCAGAACCTGATCTCGAATGCGATCAAATACACGCCTGCGGGCAAGATCCTCGTCGGCGTGCGCCGGCGCGGCGGCAGGTTCGCCTTGCAGGTGCATGATACGGGGCTGGGCATTCCCGCCTCGAAGCAGCGGCTGATCTTTCGTGAATTCCAGCGGCTCGATCAGGGCGCGCGGATCGCGCAGGGGCTCGGGCTGGGGCTGTCCATCGTCGAGCGCATCGCCCGTGTGCTGGAGCACAAGCTCACGCTGGTCTCGCATCCCGGGCGCGGATCGTGTTTTGCCGTGAGCCTGCCCAAAGCGGCGGCGCTGCCGGTCAGCGTGAGCGACGAGATCCCCGCAAGGCAGCCCGCCGGCGGGCTCCACGGGCTGACCGTTCTCGCCATCGACAATGAGCCCGCGATCCTCGCCGGCATGAAGGAATTGCTCGGTGGCTGGGGTTGCTCGGTGCACGGGGCGCGGGGGCTGGCAGAGGCGCGCGAGACGCTGCGGCGCGCCGGCGTGGTGCCGGATGTGATCATCGTCGATTATCATCTCGACGAGGGTGACGGGATCGAAGCCATACTCGCCCTGCGCTGGCATCTGGGCGCGGATCTGCCTGCCGTGCTGCTCACGGCGGATCGTTCGCCGCGTGTGCGCGAGGATGCGGCGGCCAAGGCGATCCAGCTTCTCAACAAGCCCTTGAAGCCGGCTGCGCTGCGCGCCCTGCTCACCCGCTGGCAGGCGAGCCGCGATGCTGCGGAGTGACGGGCTCAGCCCGCGAGTTCTTCCCGGATCACCCCGTTGAGCGCAGCCTCGATGCCCCCGATCGCTTCGACGATCAGCGCCCCGTCCATCACCCGGTGATCGAAGGCCATGGTCATCTGCGTGGTGCCGTCAGTGGCGAAGGGGCCGTAACTGACGAAGCTTGTCAGCGGCGAGACCGGTCGCGTGATCTCGCCGCCGAGATGGCCGAGCACGGAGACGCCGAAGGTGCCGAAATAATTCGGGCGCTGCCTTCCGCTGTTGAAGCCCCAGAGCCAGGCGAGCCGGCGCAGCGGCAAGGGCAGGCGCGAGATCCGCATCAGCTTGGCCAGATGCGCCGCTTCCGTCCCCTCCCCCGCCCGGGCATTGTCGAGGATCGCCGCGATCGCGTGCAGCGAGAGCCCGGCGGGATCACGCACGCGCACCGGAATGACCGCACGCTCGCCGGCAATCTCGCGCTCGATCATGATCGAGGCGACGCTGACGGGAACCTCGTAGAGATGCGGGCGGGGAAACAGCGCATAGCTGCGGCGCAGTTCCGGCATGTCGCGCGCCACGAGCGCGAGCGCCTTTGCCGTCATCACCGTGAACGGAATACGCGGCGGCGCACTGGCCCGGCGTGCCGCGATCAGCGGTGAAAGATCGACCTCGCGCCGGATCACCCCGATCGGCACCTTGCGCGCGATCCAGGACAGATCCGCCATCAGGGTGCGGGCGGGGGTGAGGGGGACGGCGCGTCCGCGCATGCTGCTCTCCGGAGGGCGATCTCGGTGGATATCCCGGCATAGCGCCCCTGCGCCGGAAAGAGCAAGCCGGAGGCGAAACGAAGGCGCGGGGCAACGCGCCTTCAGATCACGTTGCGCTCGCGCAGCGGGCGGTTTTCCGCGACACGCGCATAGCCGAGATCGTTCAGATCGAGCGTCACATAGCGCCCCTCCACGATCTGCTCGGCGAGCCCGCGCCCCACCGCCGGGGATTGCTGCAATCCGTGACCGGAGAAGCCGTTGCAGAGATGGAGGCCGTCGGG
>PXAW01000427.1 GCA_003567055.1 Hyphomicrobiales bacterium | reverse complement strand
GGCCGAAAATCCGCGGGGCCCTCACCGGGCAGATTCGCCTGGCCAGCGTTTTCAACCCAGGTTTTGACAGTCTCAACGAATTCCGGGCTGAAGTATCTTTTCAGGTTTTCGGCGAAATGGTCTGGCGGATAAATTGTCGGGAAGGGACGGTCCTGCTGCGGCCTATCGAACGGGTAGTTCGCGATCAATCCACCGAGAATTCTGGCCGTTTCGGCGTCGGGGGTCATAATCGCCTCACCCGAATTGGTGACGAAAATCCCGTTCTCACGCAGGTTCCGGACGACATCAACCGCATATTGCTCCATGGCGCTGAGCGGGACATCGCGCCCCCCTGCGGCCTCCATCACCTTCGCCATAGACTCATCCGACAGCATGGGCAGCAGCACGCTGCGCAAAGGCACCGACTCGGCATTACTGGCACCGTAAGCGGATTTGACGCTGGCGGCACCCTGCATCGCGCTGGTGAAGGGCGATTCATCAGTGGACTTGCCCTGAGTGGCCTGAGTGCCCTGAGGGGCCTGAGGGGTCGAAAGCGAAGTGGGAAAACCTGCAAGCATGATTCAAAAACTCCTTATACAAAATTCAGGTATACGGATATCATAATTAACTATAATTATCAAATATGATTTTTTGTAATTTATATACTTTCTAATATACAATTACTTCATCTCAAAACCCCACCAACGGCCCGGCGCGATCTCTCGGCCTGTCCACTGAGGGGCTTTTCCAGTCGCGACGCTTTCCAGAAAGCGGCAAAAGCCCTATCTCTCGCGAAGCGTTCGAGACCCGTGCCCAGACCGATTGCAGAGCCGAAGAAGAGCATCATGAACCAAGCCGTCAAACCCGCCGCCCTCGCCATCGACCCCGCCCGCGAAGCGGAGTACCGCGCCATCCGCCTGCCGGAGGATCATCCGCCGGTGAAGGCCGGGCGGATCGGTGTGCTTTTGATGAATCTCGGCACGCCGGAGGCGACGGATTACTGGTCCATGCGCGCCTATCTCAAGGAATTCCTCTCCGACCAGCGCGTGATCGAGACCTCGCGCTGGCTGTGGTGGCCGATCCTCAATCTGATCATCCTCCAGACGCGGCCCAAGAAGAAGGGTCGCGACTACGATACGATCTGGAATCACGAGAAGAACGAAGGCCCGCTCAAGACCATCACCCGCGCCCAGGCCGAGCAGACGATGGCTGCGCTCAGGGACGAATTCGGCGATCGCATCAGCGTCGACTGGGCCATGCGCTACGGCAAGCCGCCGGTGAAGGATGCCCTGGAAAAGCTGCTCGCCGAGGGTTGCGACCGGATCCTGCTGGTGCCGCTCTACCCGCAATACTCCGCCGCGACCTCCGCCACCGCCTGCGACAAGGCCTTCGAGGCACTGATGCAGATGCGCTGGCAGCCGAGCGTGCGCGTGGCGCCGCCCTATCACGATGATCCGGTCTATATCGACGCGCTCGCCGATTCGATGCAGGCGTCGCTCGCCAAGCTCGATTTCGAGCCCGACGTGATCCTCACCACCTTCCACGGGGTGCCGAAATCCTACCTGATGAAGGGCGACCCCTATCATTGCCAATGCGCCAAGACCTCGCGCCTCCTGCGCGAGCGCATGGGCTGGTCGGCGGATCGCTGGAAGCTGACGTTTCAATCACGCTTCGGGCCGGAGGAATGGCTCCAGCCCTATACCGACGAGACGGTGAAGGGGCTCGCCGAGAGCGGCGTGAAGAAGATCGCCCTCGTCGCCCCCGGCTTCTCCGCCGATTGCCTGGAGACGCTCGAAGAGCTCGACGGCGAGAACCGCGAGATCTTCATGGAGCATGGCGGCGAGCAATTCGCCTACCTGCCCTGCCTCAATGACAGTGCCGAGGGCATGCGCGTGATCGAGCACGTCGTGCGGCGCGAATTGCAGGGCTGGCTCTGAGCTATCCGAAGCGACCGGCGGCGCCTCAGAGTCCGATTGAGAATGGGGTCAATGGCTGACGCGGCGGAGGAGCAGGCTTCCCATTGCGACATGGATCATCGCCTCGGAGACATCGATGCGCTGCTCGTAATCGCGCACGAGGCGCCGCCATCGAATGAGCCATCCGAAGGTTCTCTCGACCACCCAGCGTCGCGGCAGTACCTTGAATCCTTGTTCCCCCTCGATACGCCGGACGATTTCGATGACGAACTCCAGGAATGCGGCCTTGTCCATGAGCTGGGTGCGATCGTAGGCCCCGTCAGCGAAGAGATGCTTGAGCCATGGCCAACGCTTGCGGATGGCATCGAGGATCGCCTGAGCCCCGGCGCTGTCGGAGATGTCGGCTGGCGTCAGGTTGACCATCAGCAAGCGCCCGTCGGTGTCCACCGCGACGTGTCGCTTGCGCCCTACGGTCTTCTTGCCGCCGTCAAAGCCTCGCTTGGCTCCGTGCGCGGAGGCCTTCACCGTCTGACTGTCGAGAACGCCACCCTCGGGACTGGCCTCGCGACCGCAGCGCTCGCGGTCTACCATAAGTGCCACGTCGTGGATGGTGCGAAACAACATCAACCGAACGAAGCGCCGAAACCACCAGTAGACGGTCTGCCACGGCGGGAAATCCTTCGGCAGCATGCGCCAGCCGCCGCCGGAACGCGTCATGTAACGGATCGCATTCAGCACTTCCCGAAGATCAACCGACGGCTTGCGTCCACGCTTCGAAAAGCGGGGCAGCAAAGGCTCGATCCGCAACCATTCTGCATCGGTGAGATCGGTCGGATAACGCTTCGTCTTCCGCTCGATCGCGGCCATGCGGCCTCGCGTCTGTCGTGTCCACATAGACATCGTGAATCACAAACGCACTGATTTGCAAACCCATTCTCAAACGGTCACTTAGCAATTTATGGATATTGCTTTTAGTCCAAGTCAACAACCGCTTGAAGGGTGCAACGGCAATACTCTGCGTCGCAACCCGGCAACGGAAGCGTTGCATCATCAATAGGTATCATTTGCCCGTCGCTTCGGCGCGCCG
>PXAW01000488.1 GCA_003567055.1 Hyphomicrobiales bacterium | reverse complement strand
GACGGCTTCCTTGCCCTGTTCGGATATGACCGTGAGCTTAACCTTGCCGGATTCGATGTAATAGACCGCATTCGCGGCGTCGCCCTGGGAAAACACGACCTGCTCGGAGATGTATCTGCCAATGCTTCTGTCGTTGCCGACGCGCGCCAGAAAGGCTTTTGCGTCAAAGCTTGATTGAACCTTTTTCGCCACTGCATATGCTCCGATCTTTCAAGAGTTCAGAAGCGACGGGCGCGCGATCAAGGCGACAGCTGCGAGGAAATAGAAGCAATCGTAGTAGACGATTTGGAACCGCGTCTACGCGGAACTGTTGTTGATCGGAAGTCGGCGGTCACTGGGGTCACAGTGGCGCGCCGAAGCGGAAGCCGCCGCAAGGCTGGCCTTCGCCGGATTTGCGGTATCGCGTCAACGCATTGCTACACCGTGCGTTCCGCGACGCCGGCATCAACTGCATCGGCACGACACGACCACCGGCTCGCCGGTCCACCAGTGCATCGCGTCTGCTTGCAAAATGTCTGCTTGCGCCATGTCGGCTGACACCCTTTTGAGGACAATCCCATGACAGGCACCTTCGCGACTGCGATGAACCGGGCCGCGCGGCTGATGCGCCCGCGCAAGCTCACGAGATCGACCCGATCGATGCAAAAGGCGATGACCGGCTTCATGGTCGCATCGGCATTCGCCCCGATGTCGGCGCTCAGGCATGCAGGCACGGCGCAATCGCCCGCGACCGCAAAAACGGGCGCGCCTGCAGGGCGCCTCATGGCGAAACGCAGTGTATCGGGCTCGCAATATCTGTCGCGCAGGCATCGCAGCGCTTCCGGTTCGCGGAGCTACAAGCTCTTCCTTCCGTCGAGCAATCCGAAACGGCCCAAGGGGCTGATCCTGATGCTGCACGGGTGCTCGCAGAGCCCGGATGACTTCGCCGCCGGCACGCATATGAACGCGCTGGCCGAGAAGCACGGCTTTGCCGTCGCCTATCCGGCGCAGGTCAGGCGAAACAATTCCGGATCGTGCTGGAACTGGTATAATACCCGCCATCAGGTCCGTGGCATCGGCGAGCCTGCGATCCTGGCCTCGCTGACGCGAAAGCTGATGCGGGAGTTCGGCCTCGGTCGCGACGCCGTCTTCGTGGCGGGCCTGTCCGCCGGTGGTGCCATGGCTGATATTCTGGCAGATCTCTACCCGGATCTCTATTCGGCGGCGGGGATACATTCCGGAATCGCGCGCGGATCGGCCTATAATCTGGTCTCGGCGATGTCCGTGATGCGCAGTGGCTCGCTGTCGCGAGCGATCGTCCCGATCGCGCTCGCGCGCCCGCTTCCGGTGCGCCGGATCATCTTCCATGGCGGGGCAGACGCCACGATTCACCCCTCCAATGCGACGAGGATCGTTGCAGCAGCCGTCGGCGACGACGCCGTGCCTTCAAAAACCGGAACGCGCTCGGTGGCCGGGCGGGGATATACCCGCAGTGAATTCCCGGGCACCGACGGCGCCGTTCTGGTCGAGCTCTGGACGATCGAGGGAGCGGGTCATGCATGGTCGGGCGGGCGGGCAGCTGGGACCTATACCGACAGAAAGGGGCCCGACGCCTCGGCCCAGATGATGCGCTTCTTCCTGACGAAACCCGCCTGAGCGGGGCAGTAGGCGTTACTCCGCAAGACGGAACGCCGTCTTGCGGAAGTATCGGTGCGGGTGCGGCAAATTTCGATCTGCACGCAATGCGGCAGGGCCGTTAAAGACCGCAGATTGCGACGCTTCTGATCAACGCGGATGCTTGTGTTTGCGATGACACCTAGCGCTTGGCTCAGAAAATACCCAAGAGCGACAGGATAAACAGCGCAACCACGATGAAGCCGACGACATAGATGATACTGTGCATGACATTATTCCTCTGGATTTGGCAGCAAAAATATTTCTTCGAAAGCGTTTGTTTGACGCGATTTCGGAGAAAATGCAGCTTAGGCTGCTTGAGTGGGAAACTGTTAAGGCGCAATGAGGTTCCCGATAGGCACAAAAACCCTTGGGAAATAGCGTACGAATAAATTGAAAGTATCTTGGTTTTCCAGCAGAGGCCTGTTTCCACCAGGGCGCATCGCATCGCAGCGCGGTCGTGATCGGGAGGGTGCCGCCGCATCCGCAAGGGGCGTGAAGTCGCCGTTACCGCCTGAGGGCCGCGCTGATGGTTCCGTCGCTTTCCAGGATCAGGCTCTCGACATCGGAAATTCCGGTTCCGCCGGAGGCGCGCACCGCGCTCATCGCCTCGTCCTGCGTCATTCGCGTCCTGCGCATGGCGGCCTCGCAGAACGTGCCATGGCGCGCCAGCAGCGTCGGTTCGGAGCGGACCAGCCCGGCAAATCCGCGTGAGCGAACGGAAGCGAAAGTGACGAGGAATTGCAGGAAGATCAGCAAGGCGAGGGCGACTGCGCCTTCAGCCAGAGCGATCGTTTCCTGCAACAGGACAGCGGACAGCGTGGAGCCGAGGGCCACGGTCACGACCAGGTCGAACGCGTTCAGTTTCGCAAGGGTGCGCTTGCCTGAGATGCGCAGGAAGAGGACGAGCGAGACATAGGCCAGCGTCCCCACGATCAGCGTCCGGACAATGCCTTCCCAGCCCTGAAAGAACATGTTTTCCCAGTCCATGCCGGCCTCCATGTCGCTCCGGGAAGGCGCCATCCCGGGGGAAGGGCGCGCCCGTCGGCCCGCTCACGCGGCGTCGACGGCCTCGACCAGCATGGCCCTGACCTCGGTCGCGATCTTGTGGAGTGCCTCGTTCTCGATGGCCTGCATCGAGACGACGGGATCGACCGCACTGATTTCCACGCCGCCTTCGACGCCGCGCAGGATCACGTTGCAGGGGAGCATCGCCCCGACTCTGGGCTCGATCCCGATGGCCTTGTGTGCCATCGAAGGATTGCAGGCGCCGAGGATGCGATAATCACCGATATCGGCATCGATCTTCGCCTTCAACGTCGCCTTCACGTCGATTTC
>PXAW01000540.1 GCA_003567055.1 Hyphomicrobiales bacterium | reverse complement strand
GCGGCGCAGGCGCAGGAGGCTCCGCCGGGGCTTTTGATGGCCCTGTTCATGAACGGCTTTGCTGAGGCCTTCGCGCCTCATCCCGACGGCAATATCCATGCGGGCCAGAGCCTGGCCTTTACGGGCGAGCCGCTGCGGGTCGGCGAAGGGGCCGTGATCAGCGTGTCATGCGTCTCGAAAGAGGTGAAACGCGAGCGGCGTTTCGCGCGATTCGCCGCAGTGATGCGCAAGACCGGAGGTGCCGAGATCATGCTTGGTGAAATGCTCGTCGTCTGGGCCATCTAGGTGCATCAGCCATATGGATTGCGCAACGCGCATGGCTGGGGCGCCTTGCCCCGGCGCCTGGCCAGGGCTTAAACACATCTCAGCATGACCTTTCACCCCTCCCCTGCGGCGGTATGCATCTCATGATCGGACCGCTCTCCCCCGCTTCCGGCATAGCCCTGGTGATTGCCTGGTGCGCATTGATGCTCGCCGCCATCGGCGGGGTCGAGGCCGTGAAGCCGATCGGCATGCTCGCGGTGACGTTCTATCTGATCGTGCAGGCGCCACAGCTGATGCGTTTCGCCTGGGGACACCTGACCTTCGGCGCATTGGTGACGCTCACCGCACTGCTCGTGCTCGACCAGCCCGGGCAGGTGCTTGCGGACGGGTTCTGGCGCAGCGTCTTCATCGTGGTGCTGTTTGCATCCCTCGGAACCCTGCGCGTCGCTGCACAGACCTCCGCCATGGTTCTGGAGACCGGGGCGATGCTGGTACGCCAGCCGCCGGGGCGGCGATATTTCGCGATCGTCGGGGGCTCGACGCTGTTCGGTGCGATCCTGAATTTCGGCACCATCGCCCTGTTCGGCGGGATGATCCGCGATGCGGTTTCGGACAAGCCCGGCGGGGTCGTGGTTGATCAGGCCCGTGAGCGGCGGATGATGCTGGCGCTCCTGCGTGGTTTCGCGCTGACCATGTTCTGGTGCCCGCTCACCGTGGCCTTCGCCATCGCGAGCACGACGATCGCCGGAGCGCAATGGCCGCTGATGGTGCTGTTCGGCGCCACCCTCGCCGTCATCGTTGCCACCGGGGGCTGGCTGATCGACAGCCCGGCCTCGCGCCGCGCCTCCGGCCCGCAGGAGACAACCCCGTTCTCGTGGAAGGCGCTGACACCGCTGATCGGGCTGCTGATCTTCCTCTCGACCGCAGCGGCATTGGTGGAACGTTTCACTTTTGGCCAGCTGATCCACGGCGTGATCCTGCTCGTGCCGATCATCGGCATCGTCTGGATCCTGCGCGATGTGGGTCAGACCGGCCTGTCGCGGATCGGTCAGTATGTCAGCGAGCAAGTGCCCCAGCAGCGCAACGAGCTGACGGTTCTGGCCAATGCAGCCTATGCCGGAACGCTGATCGGCGCATTGCTGCCACAGGTCTTCATCGACGCGGTGATCGGGCCGCAGGCATTGCCGGCGGTCTTCGTCCCCGCGCTGTTCATGCTGCTCGTGGTGGTGTTCGGGCTGCTCGGCGCCAATCCCCTGATCACGGTGGCCGTTCTGGCGACGGTCATGGTCGATCCGGGGCGGTATGGGGTCAGTCCCACACTCGTCGCCAGCGCCCTCACCATCGGCTGGGGCCTCGCTATCGCCTCATCCCCGGCCACCGCCGCGACAATGTATATCGGGCGCCTGACGGGATACGGCTCGCTGACCGTCGGCCCGCGCTGGAATGGGGCCTACACGGCCTTTGCCGTCGTCGTGATCGCAGCCGCCCTCACGGCAATGGCCGCGATCGTGGGATCGTAACCGCAGCCGGGGCGGATCCGGTTGCTCGACGAGCGCCGGACCCACCCCGTGATTCAGCGAAATCCCCGGTGCGCGCCCTTACGCGATTCCGTGCTCGTGCTGCCCGTCGAGGACGACGTCGCTCGTCTCGATGCTCTCGCTCGGGCTGCTGTGGGCGCGGTCGAGATCCGGCGGCACGGCCTCGGCAGTGAGCGTGGCGAGCGCCTCGGCGAGCGACATCGCCGTCTGGTCCCTGCTGCCCAGCCGACGGATGTTCACCGCCTTCTCAGTCGCCTCGCGCTTGCCGACGACGAGGATCACCGGCACCTTGGCCAGCGAGTGCTCGCGCACCTTGTAATTGATCTTCTCGTTGCGGATATCCTTCTCGACCCGCAGACCCGCCTTGCGGGCGGCGCGCATCACCTCCTCGGCGTAATCATCCGCTTCCGAAGTGATGGTGCACACGACCACCTGCGCCGGTGCGAGCCAGAGCGGGAAATGGCCGGCGAAATGCTCGATCAGGATCCCGGTGAAGCGCTCCATCGAGCCGCAGATGGCGCGGTGGATCATCACCGGCGTCTTCTTCTGGCCGTCGGCATCGACATAGAACGCACCGAAGCGCTCGGGCAGGTTGAAATCGACCTGCGTCGTGCCGCATTGCCAGTCGCGCCCGATCGCATCGCGCAGGACATATTCGAATTTCGGCCCGTAGAAGGCCCCCTCGCCCGGGTTGATCTCCGTCTTGATGCGCCCGCCCGATTGCGCCTCGATCTGCTTCAGCACGTCCTCCATGACGGCCTCGGCGTGATCCCACATGGCATCCGTGCCGACGCGCTTCTCGGGCCGGGTGGAGAGCTTCACCACGATCTGGTCGAAGCCGAAATCGGCATAGGTGGTGAGGATGAGATCGTTGATCTTGAGGCACTCCGCCGCCATCTGGTCCTCCGTGCAGAAGACATGCGCGTCATCCTGCGTGAAGGCGCGCACGCGCATCAGACCGTGCAGCGCGCCGGAGGGCTCGTAGCGCGAGACGGCGCCGAATTCCGCCATGCGCAAAGGCAGATCGCGGTAACTCTTCAAGCCATGCTTGAAGATCTGCACGTGGCCTGGACAGTTCATCGGCTTGATCGCGAAGACGCGCTCGTCCTCGGTCTTGGTGATGAACATGTTCTCGCGATACCAGCCCCAGTGCCCGGAGGTTTCCCACAGGGCGCGGTCGAGGATCTGGGG
>PXAW01000101.1 GCA_003567055.1 Hyphomicrobiales bacterium | reverse complement strand
GCTGGCCGTAAGTCCGCCCGGCGCAAAGGCTGTGCGCATGTTCCTGCGCGCGCAGATGCAGCGCCTCGACGAGCGCCTTGAGATCCGGCGCCAGCACTTTGAGGGCATCGCGGATCTGCAGGACGAGAGCGGTGTCGAGCACGTCCTGCGTGGTCGCGCCTTTATGCAGGTCACGCGCGCAGGCGGGCGGCAGCAGCACGCGCAGATGCGTCACGAAGGGGATGACCGGCACGCCGGCGAGCGCGGTTTCCGCACCGAGCGCCGCCATGTCGAAATCAGCCGGCGTGATCGCGGCAAGCGCATCCCCCAGCGCCGCATCCGCCATTCCCGCCTCGGCCTGCGCACGCGCCAGCGCCGTCTCGAAGGCGAGCATGGCGGCAAGGCGTGCCTCGTCGCCGAACACCGCGCGCATGGCGGGGGGGACGAAGAGCGGGCCGGTCAGGGCGCTGTCGAGGGGCGAAAAGCTCATGCGCCGATCATGGCCCATCTCCCCAATCCATGGGAAGGCCCACATAGTTTTCCGCCAGCGTCGTCGCGGCGGCGCGTGAATGCACCACGTAATCGAGCTCGGCCAGCTGGCGGCGGCGGTCGAAGGGGCTGTCGTCGTCGAAGCGATGCAGCATCTGCGTCATCCACCAGGAGAAACGCTGCACCCGCCAGATCCGGCGCAGACAGGCCGGGCCATAGGCCGCGATCGCCTCTTCATCGCCACGGGCAAAGTAACGCTCCAGCGCGCGCGCCATCACCCGCACATCGCCGACGGCGAGGTTCATGCCCTTGGCCCCGGTCGGCGGCACGATATGGGCGGCATCGCCGGCCAGCAGCAGGCGACCAAAGCGCATCGGCTCGCAGACGAAGCTGCGCATGGCGGTGACGCTCTTTTGCAGGATCGGGCCGGGGGTGAGCCTGAAACCATCCGCGCGCGAAAGCCGGGCATCGAGCTCCTCCCAGATCCGCTCATCGGGCCATTCTGCCACATCCGCATCCGGGGGGCATTGCAGATAGAGCCGGCTGATCTGTGGCGAGCGCATGGAAAGCAGCGCGAATCCGTGATCGTGGCCGGCATAGATCAGTTCATGCGAGGCCGGCGGTATGCGCGCGAGCACACCGAGCCAGCCGAACGGATAGACCCGCTCGTAGAGCGTCAGCGCCTCGGGTGGGATCGATGCGCGACAGATGCCGTGGAAACCGTCGCAGCCGGCGATGAAATCGCAGGCGATCTCATGCGTGACGCCGTCGCTTGTGTAACGGATCGCGGGGTGATCCGTATCGATGTCGCGCACGGCGACATCCCCGCACTCGAAGCGAATCACCTCGCCGTCGGCGAGCCGTGCGGCGATGAGATCCTTCACCACCTCGTGCTGGCCGTAGACCATCACGTTCTTGCCGGTGAGCGCCTTCAGATCGATGCGATGCGCCTCGCCTGCAAATTGCAGGAACAGCCCGTCATGCTCGAGCCCCTCGCGGTCCATGCGGGCACCGAGCCCGGTCTCGCGCAGGACGGCGGCGGTCTCGTGTTCGAGCACGCCGGCGCGGATGCGCTGCTCCAGATGGGCGCGTGATTTCGTCTCGATGATGAGCGATTCGATTCCGGCCTGCGCCAGGAGATGCGACAGCAGCAGCCCGGCCGGGCCGGCTCCCACGATTCCCACCTGCACGCGCTCGCGATGCGGCTGTTGCGTCATGTTCCCCTCCCATCGCCGGCGGACCCCGCGATGGCCACCGGCGAAACCTTTCATCAACCATCTGTTGCGGTTGATTTTTTGCTTTCCGACAAGCATCCGCCGCACCGCGAGCCCTGTCAATCGCAGCGCGCGCCGGGCATGGCGGATGCGTGTGCCTTCGCAGGCGCAGCATCGGAAGGCGCGCTGCGTCGATTGACGGCGCGATCCGGGCTGCTTACCTCTTAATGTCCAGACCCGGTGCGACGGCCCGTCGCGCGCAAGAACAGGGGGAAACGATGACGCTTCGTATTTCCGGCAAGAACATGGATATCGGCGATGCTCTGCGCTCGCATGTCGAGGCACGTGTCGAGGCGGCTTTGGCCAAATATTTCGACGGCAATGTCGCCGTGACGGGGCATGTCACCATCGAGCCGGAAGGAAGCGGCTACCGCACCGATTGCGTGCTGCATCTCGCCACGGGCGTCACGCTCGAATCGACGGGCAGCGCCATGGATGCGCATTCCGCCTTCGATCAGACGGCGCACCGCATCGAGAAGCGGCTGCGTCGGCACAAGCGCCGCCTGCGCGATTATTCGCAAAACGGCAAGGCCGCGGAACAGATGAAGGCGAGCTATTCGGTGATCGAGGCGCCCTTCGACGATACGGACGAGGATGTCGAGTCGGAGGGGGAATTCCACCCCGTCGTCATCCACGAGGAAACCAAGTCGTTGAAAAAACAGTCGGTGAGCGAGGCTGTGATCGAACTTGATTTGACAGGAGCACCCTGTTTGGTGTTTCAGCATGCAGGAAGCGGGCGGATCAATATCGTCTACCGCCGCATGGACGGAGCGATCGGCTGGATCGATCCGCCGTCCCAGCCATAATCATGAGGCCCGTATTGGTCTCGCCGCAACATCCGGGGGCGACACATGACAAAAAGCGTGTCTGCGCGCAGTCCTGCGCTCGCCCCCTTCGTGATCGAGCCTGATGACCGTCATGCTTCTTGATATCCTGTCTTCCGAAGCCGTCCTTCCCGCGGTGAAAGCCAACGGGAAGAAGCAGGCACTCCAGGAAATCAGCGCCCACGCGGCCCGCCTCACGGGTCTCGATGCGCATGAGATCTTCGAGACGCTGTTGCAGCGTGAACGCCTCGGCTCGACCGGGATCGGCGAAGGCATCGCCATCCCGCACGGCAAGCTGGCCACGGTGGAGAAGTTGTTCGGCCTCGTCGCCCGGCTGGAGAAGCCGATCGATTTCGAGGCGATCGACGGCATGCCGGTTGATTTCATGTTCCTGCTGCTGGCGCCGGAAGCCGCTGGAGCCGATCATC
>PXAW01000493.1 GCA_003567055.1 Hyphomicrobiales bacterium | reverse complement strand
GCTGGCCAGCCAGACATCGAAGGCGACGGAGGAAATCGCCCGCCATGTCCACGGCATTCAGGGCTCGACGGCGACATCGGTCGAGTCCATCCGCAAGATCGCCAGCATCATGACCCGAATCGAAAACGTCACCGGCAGCGTCGCCGCCGCGATCGAGGAGCAGAGCGCGGCCACCGGCGAGATCTCCACCAATATCCAGCGCGCCGCGACCGGCACGCATACGCTCTCGGAGAATGTCGCGGGGGTGAATGAAGCGATCAGCGAGACCAACCGCTCGGCCTCTTCGGTGACACAGGCCGCCACGGATCTCTCCGCGCAATCCTCCCTGCTCTCGCAGGAAGTGCGTCAGTTCTTCGACGTCCTGCGCGACGAGGACGCCGCCTGACGGCTCAGCCGAGCAAAGCCGCCAGCGAGAACCCGGCGAACAGGATCAGGCCCGCATCGCGGTTGGAGCGAAACAGCTTCAGCGCGCGCGGGCCGTCCTCGCGATCCATGGTGACGACCTGCCAGGCGAGATGCGCGGCGAAGGCGGCGGCGGCGAGATAGCCGAACGGGCCGATGCCGCTCGCCGCGACGGCCCCCGTCACCAGCGCGACGCTCAGCACATAGAAGCCCGCGACCGCCGGCTTCACGTTCTCGCCGAAATAGCGCGCGGCGGATTTGATGCCGACGATCTCGTCATCCTCGATATCCTGGATCGCATAGATGGTATCGAAGCCGATGGTCCATGCGATCGCGGCGGCATAGAGCAGCAGCGGCGCCAGCGCGAGCGAGCCGAATTCCGCAGCCCAGCCCATCAGCGCGCCCCAGGCGAAGCACAGGCCGAGCACGACTTGCGGCATCCAGATGAAGCGCTTCATGAAGGGATAGAACAGCACGATCCCGATCGAGGCGAAGCCGAGGGCGATGGTGAAGGCGTTGAACTGGACGAGCACCAGCAATCCCACGAGGCATTGCAGGCCCACGAAGATCACGGCGCCGCGCAGGCTCACCCGCCCCGAGGGCAGCGGCCGGTCACGGGTGCGCGCGACACGCGCATCGAGCTCGCGATCGACGATGTCGTTATAGGTCGAGCCCGCTCCGCGCATGGCGACGGCGCCGATCAGGAAGAGCACGAGATGCCAGGGATCGGGATAGGAGGCCCCCGCCGCAGCCGCAGCGAGCGCGGCGGACCACCAGCACGGGAGCAGCAGCAGCCACCAGCCGATCGGTCGCTCGATCCGCGCGAGCCGCAGATAGGGCCGCAGGAAAATCGGCGCATTGCGATCGACCCAGTGCCCCTTCACGGCATCGGGCACACCCTTGTCGGCGAATGGTGAGCGGAACACGGTCTACTCCGGAGCGGCGTCGGGCCGGCGCGCGACGCGCGGATAACGAACGGGAACGATCAGAGCGCACCCTGCGGGATCGGGAAGCGCCCGGTCAGGCCCGGCCCGCCGAACTGCCCCTGCTCCTGCTGCTGACGCGCTTCGTTTTCCATGCGGTTGATCTGCGCCGCCGCCTGGCAGGCCTGATCGCGCACGGAGGTTACCTGCTCGTGATCCTGCATGAAACCGTCGACGAAGCTCTGCGGGATCTGGCACCAGGCCTGATTGTCTTCGACGAATTCCTTGACCTGTTCGCCGTTCGCGACGAGCTCGCGGAAGACCGGGCAGGCCTGACGCGGGTCGACATCCTCGGTACCCAGCGCGTTGACCCGCTCGACAAGCGAGGAGCGCTGCTCAAGCATCGGGTTGATGTCGTTGCAGGACATGCCCTGTGCCGCTGCCGGCGTGACGATCTGCGGGCCGGAGAAGGCGAAATTCGCCACGATCCCCGCCGCGATGATGGTGAAGGTGATACGCTTCATGGTCGCTCGTCGCCCCTTTCGACCGGCCCTGTCGCATGCCGGTTTTCGACCCCATAGCAGATGTGACGGTGCGGCGCCAAGTTCCACAAGCCTGCAAGCGTTGCAGGCGGCGGGCAACGCGCACCCCGATCATCCACTGACGGGAGATATATGCGAAACTTGCAGCACGAAATTATGGCGGCATTGTCGCAGTTATGCGACTGAAGCCGGCGCAGGCGTCAGGGAGAGAGATTTGGCCAGTTACGATTTCCGCACCCAGAGACTTTTCCTCGATACCCCGCTCGCCATCGGCACGCGGATAGCGCTGGAGCGCGCCCAGGCGAACTACCTGCTCAACGTGCTGCGCCTCGGCGAGGGCGCGGAGGTGCTCGTCTTCAACGGGCGCGACGGCGAATGGCGGGCGCGGATCAGCGTCGAGGGGCGCAAGAGCGGCTCGCTGCTCACCCTCCAGCAGACCCGCCCGCAGAGCCCTGCCCCCGAGCTCGTCTATCTCTTCGCGCCGCTCAAGCATGCCCGGCTTGATTACATGGCCCAGAAGGCGGTGGAGATGGGCGCGGGCCGGCTGCAACCGGTCCTGACCCGGCGCACCCAGGCCAACCGGGTCAATCTCGAGCGGATGCGCGCCAACGCGATCGAGGCGGCGGAGCAATGCGGCATTCTCGCCCTGCCGGAGGTCCTGCCCGAGACGCGCCTGAGCGACGCGATCGCGTCTTTGCCGGACGAGACGGTGCTCGTCTTCTGCGACGAGGATGCGCCGATCGCCGATCCCGTCGCCGCATTGCAGGCCGCGCCCGACGGGCCGCTCGCAGTGCTGATCGGGCCGGAAGGCGGGTTCGATCCGGAGGAACGCGCCGCCCTGCTCGCGCGTCCGAACACGGTCCGTCTCGCGCTCGGCCCGCGCATCCTGCGCGCCGATACCGCCGCCGTCGCGGCGCTGACCATGGTTCAGGCGGTGCGCGGCGACTGGTGCCGATAGCGCGGGATTTGCTCTTTTCGTTCCGGGCCGGCTATCCCATATTGCGCGGATGGCGAGACAGAAGACATCCCCCTCCCCCCGCGACGATTCGAGCGGCGATGCCGCCGCGCAGAAGCCTGCGCGCAAGGCGGCCAAGTCTACGGCGAAGTCTACGGCCAAGTCTGCGGCCAAGTC
>PXAW01000116.1 GCA_003567055.1 Hyphomicrobiales bacterium | reverse complement strand
TTCGTCGGCGACACCGAATTCCAGCATTTTCGGCTTGCCGCTCTCGATCACGTCGATCGCATCGGCGATGACGGCGCCCTCGACGCAGCCGCCGGAGACGGAGCCGAGGAAGCTGCCCTCGGCATCGATCACCAGATGCGAGCCGACCGGGCGCGGGGCCGAGCCCCAGGTCTCGACCACGGTGGCGAGCGCGACGCCGCGCCCCTCCCGCGCCCAGCTCTCGGCTTCACGCAGGATATCGTCTTCATTGGCGATCATGCTCACCTCCCTCATATGCGCCCCTCACGCCGCGATCGCACGCAGCCAGCGGGCCGGATCGGCCTCCCGGGAACGCGCGGCGGCGAGCGCGTCGCACAAAGCTTCCATGGAGCGCAGGTTATGGATCGGACGGAACTCGTGCACATGCGGCAGCATGGCGCGGATGCCGGAGGCGCGGGCCTGGAAGGCCTCGTAGCGCAAAAGCGGGTTGAGCCAGACGAGGCGGCGGCAGGAGCGCTTCAAGCGGTCCATCTCGAAGGCGAGATCGGGCGAGACGTCGCGCTCCAGCCCGTCGGTGAAGAGCAGCACCACGGCCCCCTGCCCCAGCACCCGGCGCGACCAGAGCCGGTTGAAATCGCGCAGGGCGGTGGCGATGCGCGTGCCGCCCTCCCAATCCTGAACCCGCTGCCCGGCCCGCGCCAGCGCCTCGTCCGGATCGCGGCTGGTGAGCTCGCGGCTGATATTGGTGAGCCGTGTGGCGAAGACGAAGGAATGCACCTTGCGGCGCGTCTCGGCCACCGCATGCAGGAAATGCAGGAAGAGCCGGGAATATTCCGACATCGAGCCCGAAATATCGACGAGCGCCACCACCGGCGGCTGGCGCACGGCGCGGCTGGCGAAGGCGAGATCGATGGCGTGACCGCCGGAGCGCAGCGAGCGCTGCAGCGTGCGGCGCATGTCGATGCGCGCGCCGCGCGGGTCGGACCGGAAACGGCGGGTGACGAGCTCTTCCGCCGGCAGGCGCAGCTGGCTGATCAAGCGCTTGGTGCGCGCGATCTCGGCGGCGCTCATCTGGGCGAAATCCTTGCTGCGCAAAACCTCGCGATCAGACACCGTCAGCCGCGCGGAGAAGATCTCCTCCTGCTCCTCGATCTCGGGCTCCTTGCCGGGCGGCTTGAGCGCCTCGGCGACGCGCGAGGCGGCGGCGCGCGGCTTGTCCTCGTCCTTGCCCTTGCCCGGCGCCATCGGCGACATCTGCGCGATCAGCTTCTCGATCAGCGCGCGCCGGCGCCAGAACAGGCGGAAGGCCTGGTCGAAGACGATGCTGTGCTCGTGCTTCTTCACGAAGACGGCGTGCAGCGTCCAGTAGAAATCCTCGCGCTCGCCGATCCGCGCCGCCTCCACCGCGTCGATGGCATCCACCACCGCAGCCGTGCCGACGGGCAGACCGGCGGCGCGCAGGGCGCGGGCGAAATAGGCGATGTTCTCGGCGAGCTTGCCGCTATCCTCACTCATGGACCCATTGTGGTCCCGCATCAGGGCCGAGGCAAGCGGGCTTCCTGCACGCGAGGACGGGAAAGCGGGCGCGGGTTCCGGGGCTGATCCGGCTCAACTCATGCCGCGATAACGCCCGGGACGGTGATTGAGCGCAAGGATCATGTTGAGCACACCGGCGCCGAGCACGGAGAGCGCGATCCGGTCGAGCGGCAGATAGGCCGCAGCCGCGGCGAGAATGGCGAGATCGACGCCGAGCAGCACATAACCGGCACGCAGACCGAAACGCTCCTGCAGGTCGATCGCGACCAGGTTCACACCGCCCAGCCCGGTGCGATGGCGGAACAGGACCAGCAGCCCCACACCCATCACCGCGCCACCGAACACTGCCGCGTAGAGCGGCGCGATCGCATCGAGCCGCACCCATTGCGGCGTGAAATGCGCAAAGCCCGAGACCAGCGCGATCGCGACGACCGTACGCAGGGTCGCCTGCCAGCCTAGACGGCGCAGGGCGGGGATGAAGAACGGGATGTTGATCACGAAGAAGACCAGCGCGAATCCATAGCCCCAGACATAGTCGATCAGCAGCGACAGGCCCGCCAGCCCGCTGGTCAGGATCCCGGCTTCCGCATAGAAGGTCAGGCCCAGCGCCACGAGAAGCGTGCCGATGACGAGGGCGATGATGTCCTCGTGGAGGCGATGGCGCTCGGCGCTCGCCTCATCCGCATGGTTTCTGCTCAAAGCCCGCATTTTCATCACGAGTGTTCCGATCTGCCCCTAGATATGCTGCATTGCAACAAGAATGCAAGATGCAGGTGGCAAGGTGCAGGCAGCAAGAGGCAAGACCCGTGCCGCGTCATCGCATGATCGAGGCGCGCGATCCTTGATCCGGCGCAATCAGTGGGAAACGTTGCCGCTGAGCGCGATATGCGGGAAATCGCCGGCCCCGTCGATCAGATCGTCGCTGGCGCGCTCGGTCCAGCGGAATCCGAGGATGGCGCCTTCCCGGGCACCGGAGATCAGATTACCGGCAATCTGGACGCGCCCGGCCCCTTCCACCACGGAAACCGCGAAGCCGCAGGCGCAATCGCGCAGGACATTGCCGCTGGCACTGACATCGCGCAGATACGGCCCATAGCCCAGCCCGATCGCCCCGGCTTCGGTATCCTCGACGAGATTGCCGGTCACGGCGGCATCGGCCTCGGCGAAGATCCCGTGGCCATAGAGGATCTGGCCGGTGAGCGGGTCGGGCCGGCGGAAGGTGCCCCGCACGATATTGCCGGAGATCACGGACAGGCGCCCGGATTCGTTGAAATTGGTCGAGACGATGCCGTTCGCCGCGCCATCGACGATGTTGTTGGCGATGATGCAGCCGGCGAAGCCGAATTCGGTGAACAAGCCCACCTCGCCCATGGCGGCACAATTGTTGCCGATGATCTGGACATCGTCGCCGGCATTGTTGCGTACGGCGGAGAAGGTGCAATCGCGGATGACGTTGTCCGCGACGATCACGCCATCGGCGCGGAAGCT
>PXAW01000016.1 GCA_003567055.1 Hyphomicrobiales bacterium | reverse complement strand
GCCATTTCCGCATCGGCGACGATCTCCTCGAGCTCGGCTTCGCGGATCGCCGCGAAATTGGCACCGCGCGTCTCGTTGAGACGTTCGAGATCCTCGACCACCGCCGAACGCGAATGCCAGCCGAGCAGGCCGGTCGTGGCCGAATTCACCAGCGGAATCGCGGGATAGGCGATCATGTAGAGCACCGAGAAGACGATCGTCGCGTAGAACACCCACAGCCACCAGCGCGGCAGCGGATTGTTCAACTCCTTGATGCCGTCCCATTCATGCCCGGTGGTCGAGACGCCCGTGACCTTGTCGACATCTTTCTTGTGATCTTGCGAGGCCATCGGATCAATCCTCTTCCAGGGGCATACGGGAGGCCTTGTCGAACTTGTCCTTGTTCGAGGGCATCAGCGCATAGAATATCGCCAGGGCGAAGCCGATGAAGAAGGCGGCGAAGCCCCAGGTCTGCGCGATGTTTGCGAGAAAGGCGTAGGTTTCCATGATGATGCTCCTTTCTCAGCGGATGTTCGCCTGGTTGTCATACTGCTCGAAATCGACCAGCGTCCCCAGCATCTGCAGATAGGCGACGAGCGCGTCGCCCTCGGTGATCACGCCGTCGGTGCGCCCCGAGAAGCTGCGCACCTGGGCCTTGGGATAACGCTCCAGGAAATCGAACATGTCCGGATCATCGTTCGTGCCCTGGATTTCGACGTCGAAACGCGCATTGGCGATCATCTCTTCATCATAGGGCACACCCAACGTGGCCTGTACCCGCAGATTGCGCTCGATATTGGAATAATCGAGCGGCGTCTCGAACAGGAACGGATAGCCCGGCATGATCGATTCCGGCACGACCGAGCGCGGATCGATCAGGTGGCGCACATGCCATTCGTCGGAGTATTTTCCACCGACGCGGGCCAGATCCGGCCCGGTGCGCTTCGAACCCCACTGGAACGGCCGGTCATACATCGACTCGGCAGCCAGCGAGTAATGCCCGTAGCGTTCCACCTCGTCGCGCAGGGGGCGCACCATCTGGCTGTGACAGTTGTAGCAACCCTCACGGACATAGATGTCGCGCCCGGCCAGCTCGAGCGGGGAATAGGGCCGCATGCCCTCCACCTTCTCGATCGTGTTCTTCAAATAGAAGAGCGGCACGATCTCGACGATGCCCCCGATGGAGATGGCGACCACGATGCCCGCCACCAGCACGCCGGAGTTCTTCTCGAATATTGCGTGTTTGTTCCAGAGTGACATATCTCCGCCCCCTTACTCTGCCGCCGCAAGCGCGGGACGCGACTGGGTCGTTTCCACGGGCCGCACGGTCCGGACGGTCATGATGAGGTTGTAGACCATGATCAGGGCGCCCACGAGGAAGAGCACGCCACCGATCGCGCGGATCACATAGTAGGGATGCATCGCGTCCGAGGTCTCGATGAAGGAATATTCGAGGAAGCCGAGGCTGGTATAGGCGCGCCACATCAGGCCCTGCATGATCCCCGCCACCCACATCGAGGTGATGTAGAGCACGATGCCCAGCGTCGAGATCCAGAAGTGCCAGTTGACGAGCCGGAGCGAATACAGCCCCTCGCGCTTCCACAGCCAGGGAACCAGGCAGTAGATCGCACCGAAGGAGATATAGGCTACCCAGCCGAGCGCCCCCGAATGCACGTGGCCGACGGTCCAGTCGGTATAGTGCGAGAGCGAGTTGACGACCTTGATCGACATCATCGGCCCCTCGAAGGTCGACATGCCGTAGAAGGCGATCGAGACGACCATCATGCGCAGCACGGGGTCCGTCCGCAGCTTGTCCCAGGCGCCCGAGAGCGTCATCAGGCCGTTGATCATCCCACCCCATGAGGGCATCCACAGCATGATCGAGAAGACCATGCCGAGCGTCTGCGCCCAGTCGGGCAGGGCGGTATAGTGCAGGTGGTGCGGACCCGCCCAGATATAGAGGAAGATCAGCGCCCAGAAGTGGATGATCGAGAGCCGGTAGGAATAGACCGGGCGATCGGCGCGCTTGGGCACGAAATAGTACATGATCGCGAGGAAGCCGGCGGTCAGGAAGAAGCCGACCGCGTTATGGCCGTACCACCATTGCACCATCGCATCCTGCACGCCCGACCAGACGATGTAGGACTTGTAGGAAAAGACCGAGATCGGGATGGCGGCGTTGTTGCCCAGATGCAGCACCGCGATCGTGATGATGAAGGCGAGGAAGAACCAGTTCGCCACATAGATATGCGGCTCCTTGCGCTTCCACAGCGTGGCCATGAAGACCATCAGGAAGGTGACCCAGACCACCGTCAGGAACAGGTCGGCATACCATTCCGGCTCGGCATATTCCTTCGACTGGGTAATACCCAGAAGATAGCCCGTGCCGGCGATCAGGATGAAGAAATTGTAGCCCAGCACCACGAACCAGGGGGCGATATCGCCGGCCATGCGGGCGCGCGAGGTGCGCTGCACCACGTAGAACGCCGTCGCGATCAGCACGTTGCCGCCGAAGGCGAAGATCACCGCAGAAGTGTGCAGCGGGCGCATGCGCCCGAAATTCGTCCAGGGCAGATCGAAGTTCAGGATCGGATAGGCGAGCTGGAAGGCGATCAGCACGCCGACCGTGAAACCGGCAATTCCCCAGAACATCGCCGCAACCACGGCGAATTTCACGGGGCCCATATTGTAATTGGGCTTGCCGTCGATCTCCTCCGCGGGGAGCTCCGCCGGGCGATCGTAATAGCGGTTGATGATCACGAAGACGGAAGCGATGCTCGCCGCCGCAAAAAGGTAGGCATGGAAGGCATATTCCGCTTCCCACGCATTCGCCGCCACGATGATGGAGAACAGCGCCAAGGCCGCCATCGCGACCGCCGTGCCCCCTTCACCGATGGTCATGCGCTTGCCGGATCCGACCGGTGACGCGCCGATTGAGGCCATCTTCAATCCCCTGAACTGTTTGCCGGTAATTGGCTCCGCCCGACGAGATTCGGACGTTCGCGGCAGTTTCAGCAGGGATGG
>PXAW01000352.1 GCA_003567055.1 Hyphomicrobiales bacterium | reverse complement strand
CTTGGCCCGGCTGGCCTGCTCGGCGACTTCCTTTGCCGCCAGAAACTCCCGCGTGCGCGCCGCCACATCCTGCTCCAGCTGATCTCGCTGGCGCGCGAGCCGCGTGTCGCGTTTGCGGATTTCGCCGATCATGGTGTTGAAGCTCTTGGCGAGATTGCCGATCTCGTCATCGGTCTCGGCTGCGACATAGGCTTCGTAATCATGACTGAGCCGGATGCCGGCCATGGTTCGGGAGAGATTCAGGAGTGGCCGGGTGATGTGACGCTGCATCTTGATCGAGATTGCCAACCCGATCGCGGCAGCAAGCGCTGCTGCGGTGACGGCGACGAGCATCATGTCCTGCATGCGTTCAGCAAGATCGCTGGTATCGCTGATCAGGGTCAGGCTCCCCACCGTCTCGCCGCCATTCTCGATCGGGACCGTTGTCCGCACGCTGCGGCTGCGGATCAGCGTCGTCGCATTGACCCGTTCGCCGGGGCGGATCATGACGTCACGGTCGTCACTGAGCAGGATCGCGGCACCGAGTTCGGCCAGAAGCCTGCCCTCGGCATCATGGACGACGGCATAGTTCATCTGGGGAACGCGGCTGATGGCGCGGATCACCGAAAGGATCTGGCCGCGATCGCGCGCCTCGACCGCGTCGGCGGCTGCGGCAGCGAAGACATGCGCCGTCGTGCCGAGTTGCTCGTGCTTCTGCTGACCGTAACGCTCGACCTCGCGCCACAGGTTGATCGCTGTGCCGCAGATCAGCGCGATGCCCACGGCAACGAGCACGAGGCGCCCCAGCTTGAAATTGATCGATTGATTTTTCTGCACGCCTGATCCCGTGTGTTTTTCGAAATGGCACTATCATAGATTTCCGTAAGCAAGGAATTAACCGATGCACTTAAGTGGATAGTCATATTTAAAGTTGTAAATAGCGGCATCGAAGGGACGCATTCCATGCTGCTAGGACGATCCGAACAGGGGTTCATCTATGTCTTCGAGGAGCCGGTCAGGATCCTCGCCGTCGATGACGATCCGATCATGCGCGAGATGGCGATGGCCCAGCTTTCGCATCCGGGCGGAGAGATCGTGACGGCGCAGAACGGACAGGAAGCGTGGGATATCCTCGCCGCCGATCCCGGCTTCGATCTCGTGCTCAGTGACCTTGAAATGCCGCAGATGACGGGCTTCGCCTTGTGCGCGGCAATCCGGGAGGATGCAAGATTCGCGCGCCTTCCCGTCGTGGTTCTCACCGGGCGCGAGGACATGTTTGCCATTGATCGTGCCTATGAGGTCGGCGCGACATCGTTTGCGACCAAGCCGGTGAACTGGCGCATGCTCGGCTATCAATTGCGATACGTGCTGCGCAACAGCCGCGACAGCGAGGAAGCGCTTGCCGCAATGCGGCGCGATCTGCGCGCGGGTGGCGCCGAGGGCGGTGGCGGGGTGGTGCAGCTTCCCGCCCCCGCAGCTTCCCGCGCGGATGCCCCCGCCATGCCCGATCCGGTCGCTTGCCTGCGCATCCTGCTGGACCAGCCGCCGGCGCGGATCGCGGCAATCGTCGCGCAATACCGGGATTCCGGCGAAACTCACGGCGAAGATTACTGCGAAGATCCCAGCAAACAAGCTTTCGGCGATGCCGGCGCGATCTTGCGGCATTACGCCGATCTGATCGCGGCACGGGACGGGCAGGCGGGCGCCGTGCCCGATGCGACCGAGCAGGCGAGCCCGCCGGACCCGGTGCAAGAGCATGTTCCCGATGCGGCGCGCGAGGCCATGCCGCATGCAGGTCGTCCCGGTCAGGACGATGCGGCAGCCGGGGCGGCGGTAACCGGTGATCCGGTTGCGGCGATGCGCGCGCAGCTCAGGCAATCCGGATCGGGCCGTCCCGGCCACGATCCCGCGCCGCGTAATCCTGCGCGACCCTTCCGGTTTATGGCAACGGGCGGATGATGATGAGGCGAGAGGAAACGATGCATAAGGCGGATACGAACGGCACGGTGGCAAAGCGCAGCGACAACGCGCGTGATCCGCAGCTGCGGCACTTCCTTTCGGATATCCGGGGCGGCATGGCAATGCTGTTTTCGCTGGCGCTGATACCGCTTCTTGGTTGTATTGCGCTCGCTGTCGATGTCAGCACCTGGCATTCCGCCCGCACCGAGCTGCAAAAGATAGCCGATGGCGCCGCGATCGTGAGCGCGCGGGAATTGCGCATCGGCGCTGCCCGCCCGGAGGTGCTGCAGGAGGCCGCGCGGCTCTATGCTCAGGCGGTGATCGAGGCCGGGACGAGTTTTGTCGAGAATCCCGAAGTCTCGGCTCAGGTTTCGCCCGAGCGCGATTCGGTCACGATTGCGGTGGAGAGCACGGTCAGTCCGATTTTCTCACGCCTGCTCAATACGGGGCTATCCACCGTTCGGGTCAAGGCGACGGCGCTGCTCGCCGGACGTGAGCCGATCTGCATGATCAGCACCCGTTCCAGCGGGTCTCATGCCATGGCCCTCGTGGACTATGCCCGGCTTGATGCCGAGGATTGCGGGATCTATGTGAATTCCAGCGCATCGGGTGCGCTGCGCCTGGACAGTGCCGTCAGTATGCTGGCCAGCCTGATCTGCGTTCATGGCGGTGTCTCATCCAATGGCGGCTCGACCAGTCCGGGCCCCGTGACCGGGTGCCCGCGCATTGGCGATCCTCTGGAGCATCGCAAGCCGTCACCACGTTGCAACAATAGCGATTCTGCGGCGATGAAGGTCACGGGAAATCAGATACTAAATCCGGGTGAATACTGCGGTGGACTGGAGATAAGCAGCTCGGCAACGATCGCTTTTCTTCCGGGCGAATATCATTTCGGCGGGGAAGGATTGCAGGTCAGCGATGGCGCGCGCATCCTCGCGCACGACGTGACCTTTATTTTCCATGACGGAGCCGGTGCCGAATTCGGCCCCGATACCCGGCTCGAGCTTTCTGCCAGGCGTGAAGACGGGCAATATCCCGGGATGCTTTTCATGGAGAGTGGGTCGGG
>PXAW01000024.1 GCA_003567055.1 Hyphomicrobiales bacterium | reverse complement strand
TGCACCGCGCGCGAGGCCCTTCAGGTCATCGCATTTCGGGATCGGGACCAGAAGCACGCCCGTACCCTTTGGAATGAAGGCGAAGGTCAGACCCGCCTCCCAATGCTGCGCCGTCCGCACGGCTTTGGGGATCGAGATCTGGTACTTCGAAGACAAGGTTGCTGTTTCAGGCATGATCATACGTCTCCATGATCGATGCGATAAACGTAAGACATGCGAGCCCATATATCAAGAATATCCACCCCATGATGATGCGCATTCCGACGAAGCCGGCCATGCATTCCAACTTGATGCCGGCCACCTATTCCGATTTCATTCCGGCCGGCATTCCGATTTGAAGCCGGCCACTTTCTGGGTCTGAACCTGGGTCGTCATTGATGATTGGATCGGGTTTGCTCGGCGGTCAAGCCGGGGTGGGTTTTGCGGGGGTCTCCTGGCGTTTGCGAAGGCTCTCGCCGGATAATTCGATGCGGTAGGCGTTGTGGACGATACGGTCGAGTACCGCGTCAGCGATCGTGGGATTGCCTATGATCTCGTACCAGCGGTCCACGGGGATTTGGCTGGTGACGACTGTGGAGCGGCGTTCGTATCGATCCTCGACGATCTCGAGGAGATCGCGTCGCTGATCGTCGTTGAGCTTCTCGGGCCCCCAATCGTCGAGGATCAGGAGATCGACCCTGGCGAGCGACTTCAACAGTCTGGAATATCGACCGTCGCCTCTGGCGAGGGCGAGAGAAGCAAAGAGCCGTGGCGCCCGGTGGTAGGCGACCGAGTAATCCTCCCGGCAGGCCTTCTGGCCGAGGGCGCAGGCGAGCCAGCTCTTGCCGACCCCCGCCGGCCCGGTGATGAGAAGTCCCTGTCTTTGGCGGATCCAGTCACAGCCGGCAAGCTTGAGGAAGAGCCCGCGATCGAGCCCCCGGGCAGCACGAAAGTCGGTGTCTTCGACCTGGGCTTCATGGCGCAGGCGGGCGCTGCGGGCTCTGGTCTCGAAGCGTTTCTGGCGACGCAGCGTCGCTTCGCGTTCGAGCAGCAGGGCGAGCCAGTCGCCGTGTTCCAGGGCGCGGGCTTCGGGCTGTGCGTCGAGATCCTGAAAGCCCTTGGCCATACCGTGGAGGCCGAGTTCGGTGAGCATGGCGAGCGTGGGATGGGTCAGCATGATGGTTCTCCTCATTGAAAGTAGTTCGGGCCGCGCAGGTTGGCGTGCTCGATGACGGCGGCGGGTTCGGCGGAGGCGGGTTTTGCGGCCATACGATTGGCGAGGATCGAGGCGATGCTCTTGTAGTTGAAGCCGCCGATCTCGACGGCCCGGGCGGAGACCGCTTCGGCGCGGGCGTGCTCGATGTCGCGAAACAGGCGCATCACGCCCAGACAGGTCCTGAAGCCTTGCTCGGGGTGCGGGCGAGCAGCGAGAATGGCGATGATCAGACCCTCGGTCTGCGGGCCGATCGTGGCGGCCCATCGCCGAAACCGATCCGGCGTCCAGTCCGCGTAGCGACGATGGGAACTGGGCATGTGATCCGGGTTCGTGCCGTGGCGTCGTCCGCCATATCGACGCTGATGGGCAGCGATCCGCTGGCCCCGATGGAAGATCTCGATCGTGCGGCTGGTCGCCCTCAGATCGACCTGTTCCCGGATGAGACGGTGTGGCACCGAGTAGAAGAAGCTTTCGAACTCGACGTGGTAATCCGTGGCGACGCGCACCAGACGCCATTCGGCGAATTCAAAGTCGTCGCTCGGGAGGCCTGCGAGGGCGGGACCCTCGATGGTCTGGAAGAGATGGCGGCGGCTCACGCCCAGACGGCGCATGACGTGATCGTTGATCCGATCCACGGCGCCGGCAATGGCGGCGTTGGCCTCCGCCAAAGAGAAGAAGGTCTGATGGCGCAGCCGACCGAGGATGCAAGTTTGCGCGAAGCGGACGCCGTTCTCGACCTTTGCCTTGTCGCGGGCCTTGCGGGGTCGCGCCGGCAGGACGCCGACACCATAATGCGAGGCCATCATGCCGTAGCTGCGATTGACCTCCGGATCGTAAAACGAGGCTCGATTGATGGCCGACTTCAGATTGTCGGGCACGATCAGGCGCGGAACGCCGCCGAAGAATCGGAACATGCGCACGTGCGCGCCGATCCAGTCCGGCAGCTGTTGTGTCCAGGTCGCCTCCGCGTAGGTGAAACTGGAAGCGCCCAGAACGGCGACGAAGATCTCCGCTTCACGTACCTCGCCGGTCAGGCGATCAACGATGGCGATCTTCTTGCCGGAGTAATCCACGAAGACCTTGTCGCCGACCTCGTGATCCTGCCGCATCGTCGGGGAAAGCCGTTCTTCGAAGCTGCGGAAGAGTTCGCAAAAGCGGCTGTAGCCATAGCCGTCTGGATGGACAGCGCGATACTCCTCCCACAGGATGAGCAGCGTTACCCCCGGCCGCTTCATCTCGACGGCGAGGCTCGCCCAATCGGGCTCGGCCCGCCGGCGCGCACCGGGCTTGAACCCTGCCCGATGGAAGAGCTTCTCCTGCAGGGCGTCGTCCGTCAGCTCACCCGGCAGCGGCCAGGTCAGGCCTGCCGCATTCGCCCGCTTCAGGTTGTCCTGGATGGTGCTGCGCGCGACGCCGAGCATCAGCGCAATGTCGCGGCTGCTGGTGCCGACGCTCGCGAGCCGGAGCATCTGTCTCAGTTGTCTCATGGTCAGCTTCCTCTGTGCCGGCATCACGTTCTCCTCGTTCGACGCGAGAACAGTGATGCCGCAGTTGCTGACCCAGGTGGTGCGCTCAGACCTCAGAAAGTGGCCGGCTTCAAATCGGAATGGTGGCCGGCTTCGTCCCGGAATGACTGGCCGGCTTCAAATCGGAATCGGTGGCCGGATTGAATCGGAATCCGCAAGCTTTGCGGATCGCTTTCGTTGAAACCTCCGGATCAAAACGCTCGGGGTCAAAATTCCGCCTGCCCCAGCGAAGGACAGCTTTGTACTCCTCGTGCGAAGGAACATTGCAAGGATAAAGCAATTATATATAGC
>PXAW01000396.1 GCA_003567055.1 Hyphomicrobiales bacterium | reverse complement strand
CCGCCCTCGCCGAGGTGGTGGGAAGCCATCATTTCGATCTCTATTTCGACGCCACGCTCGGCGACGAGACCGTGCGCGACTTCCTCGCCAACGCCAATCCGGAAGCCTTGCGCCAGATGCGCGCCCGGTTCGAGGCGATGCGCGAATACGGCTACTGGAAACCCCTGCGCAACAGCGTCATCGCCATGCTCGCACAGGATTCGCTTTCGCCTGAAGAGGACGCGCGCAATGCGCGGCTCGCCTCGTGAGCACGCCGGCGCCCGCGAGCGGCTTCTCCCGCAAGGGCTGGTGCCCCGGCGCCTGGCGCCCGATGCGCTCCGGCGACGGGCTGATCCTGCGCCTGCGCCCACCCGGCGGCAGGATCACCATTCCCGATCTGCGCCGCATCGCCGATGGCGCGGCGCGCTACGGCAACGCCGTCATCGAGATCACCCGCCGCGCCGCGCTCCAGATCCGGGGCATCGCGGATGAGGATGACGCGGCCTCGCTGCGCGCGGATCTGCAAGCGGCAAGCCTCGTCGATGACGATGCGCAAGCGGAAAGCGCGCGGCAAGTCGTGCATGATCCGCTCACCGCATCCGACCATCCCGGCCTCGCGCTGGAGCGCGCCCTCGTCGATGCCGCGCGCGAGGATCCGGCGCTGGCTGCGCTGCCGGCGAAATTCGGCTTCCTGATCGATGATGGCGCGCCGCGCCGCCTTGCCGCCACGCCCAGTGATATCCGCATCGAGCGCACGGGGGATGGCGGGCTCTGCCTGCGCGCGGCGGGATGCGATGAGGCCGTCGCGATCACGCCGGACAATGCCGTCGCGCATGCCCTCGCCCTCGCCCGCGCCTTCGCGCGCCACCCGGCTGTCATCGCCGGGCGCTTTCATCGCATGAAGGCGCTGATGGCAAGCGGCGAAGGAGCAGGCCTCTATCGCGATGCCGGCCTCGGCCAGCTGCGGCGCATATCCCCCGCCGATCCGGGCGCGCCGCCGCGACCGGGCGCTTCGGAGAACGGCACCCTCGCCGCACTCCCCTTCGGCCAGATCGGCGCGCAGGCCCTGCATGACCTCGCCGATCTCCTCGCCGGGTCGGACGTCGTGCCAAGCCTCACCCCTTGGCGCGCGCTCTGGCTCCCCGGCGCCGACCCCGCCCTGGCAGAGGCGCTCGCCGCGATCGGCTTCATCACCGATCCGGATGACCCGCTCACCGGCATCGATGCCTGCCCCGGCGCGCCGGCTTGCGCCTCGGGCATGATCGAAACCCATGCGCTCGCCCGCGAACTCGCCGCCGCCCTGCCGCCCGCCATGCGCGATCGGGGCATTCATATTTCAGGCTGCGGCAAGGGTTGCGCGCGCTCCGCGCCGGCGGCACTCACGGTGATCGGCACCGCGCAGGGCCATGATCTGGTGCAGAATGGAACGGTGAGCGATAAACCGGTTGCGCAAGCGCTCTCGCGCGCGGCGCTGATCGCGCAATGCAATGATGCCGCGATGCGGCAATGACGGGAACGGGAATGGGCCACGCATACGAAAAGAACGGCGCCGCGATCTACGAGCGCTCCTTCGCCATCATCCGCGCCGAGGCGGATCTCGCGCGCTTCGATGCGGATGAAGAGAAGGTCGCCGTGCGGATGATCCATGCCAGCGGCATGGTCGATCTCGCGGGCGACATCATCTTCGCCCCCGGCTTTGCGAAAGCGGCCAAGGCGGCCTTGCGCGACGGCGCGCCTGTCCTGTGCGATGCGCGCATGGTCTCGGAAGGCGTCACCCGCGCCCGGCTCCCCGCCGACAACCCGGTGATCTGCACCCTCCAGGATCCCCGCGTCCCCGATCTCGCCGCGCAGATGGGCACGACCCGCTCGGCGGCGGCGATGGAATTGTGGCGCCCGCATCTCGAAGGCGCCGTCATCGCCATCGGCAACGCGCCGACATCGCTCTTCCGCCTGCTCGAAATGCTCGACGATCCCGCGACACCCCGCCCCGCCGCGATCATCGGCATCCCGGTCGGCTTCGTCGGCGCGGTGGAATCGAAGGAAGCGCTGATGGCCGATGGCCGCGTCCCCGGTCTGATCGTGCGCGGACGCCGGGGTGGTTCGGCGGTGACGGTCGCGGCAATCAACGCGCTGGCGAGTGAGCGCGAATGAGCGGGACCGGCACACCTTCCGGCACCATCTACGGCGTCGGCCTCGGCCCCGGCGATCCGGATCTGATGAGCGTCAAGGCTCATCGCCTCGTCACGCAGGCGACGGATATCGCCTATTTCCGCAAGAGCGGGCGCAAGGGCCGCGCGCGCACCAGCGTCGATGGAATCTTGCCGGCGGATGTGCGCGAATTCGCCATGGAATACCCCGTCACCACCGAAATCCCCCTCGACGACCCGGCCTATGCCGCGACGCTGAAGGCGTTCTACGAGGAATGCGTCGAAAAGCTCCTCGCCATGGTGCGCGCGGGACGCGACGTGGTCGTGCTCTGCGAGGGTGACCCGTTCTTCTACGGCTCCTTCATGCATCTGCATTCCCGCCTCCTCGGCCATTGCCCGGTGGAGGTGGTGCCCGGCATTACCGGCATGTCCGCCTGCTGGACGGCGACGGGCCAGCCGATCACCTATGGCGACGACGTGCTCTCGATCCTCGCCGGCACGCTCGACGAGGAGAGCCTCGTCGCACGCATGCGCGGCGCCGATGCACTCGTGGTGATGAAACTCGGGCGCAACCTGCCCAAGGTCCGCCGCGCGCTCGAGCGGGCCGGCCTCGCAGAACGCGCCTTCTATGTCGCCTATGGGGCGATGCCGCAGCAGGAGGTGATGCCGCTTGCGCAAAAACGGGCCGATGACGCGCCGTATTTCTCGATGATCATCGTCCACGGCCAGGGACGGCGGCCATGAAAGGGCGGCGGCCATGAAAGGACGGCGACCATGAAAGGGCATATCACCGGCCACGTCAGCATCATCGGCCTCGGCCCCGGTGCGGAAGGGGCGATCACGCCGGATGCGCAGGCGGCGCTGGCAGAGGCGCAGGACATCATCGG
>PXAW01000587.1 GCA_003567055.1 Hyphomicrobiales bacterium | reverse complement strand
GGCCAGGGTCGCGATCCTCGATATCGACGTGCATCACGGCAACGGCACGCAGGGAATCTTCTACGAATCCGCCGACGTGCTCACGATCTCGATCCATGCCGATCCGGCAAACTACTTCCCGTATTATGCGGGTTACGCAGAGGAAGCCGGCGCCGGCGCCGGGATTGGATACAACGTCAATTTCCCCCTCCCCCATGGCGAGGGGGACGGCGCCTTCCACCGCGCGATCGAGAAGGGGCTTGCCCGTATTGCCGAATACGCACCCGACGCCCTCGTCGTGGCTCTGGGGCTCGACGCGTCCGAACACGATCCCATCGGCGCGCTCAAGGTGACGACGCCCGGCTTCGAACGCGCAGCCGGGCTGATCGCCGCCGCCGGCCTGCCGACGGCGCTCGTCCAGGAGGGCGGCTATCTCTGCGATGCGCTGCCCGACAATCTCGCCGCCTTCCTCAGCGGTTTCGAGGGCAGCCGCTGATGCCCGATCGCGTCGCGGGAGCCGCTCACGTCGCCCCGGTCTCGGCCATCAGCCAGGCCCGGGTCGCTTCATCCGCCGTGGTGACGTCGATGCGGAAGAAAACCGGCGTGTCGTAGGGATGCTCGTCCCGGATGCGCGCCTCGACCGCATCGGCCAAAGCCGCACGCGTCTTGACGATGGCGGCGACTTCCTCGTCCTCGGCAACGGTGCCGTCATGGCGATAGACCGCGCGCATGCCCGGCAGCAGATTGAGACAGGCGCACAGCTTTTCTCCGACGAGAAGCCCCGCGATCCGCCGGGCGGTCTGCACATCCGGAAAGGTGGTATAGACGAAGAGCGGCTGATCCATATGATGCCTCTTGCGAATCGCCGGCCAGGCAAGCCGGACCGGAGCGGTGGGTGGGGCAGCCGCGAGGGCTGGGCGCCGATGAAAACAGGGCTCCCGAGCGGGGGCAAGCCCGCCGCGGCGGACGGGGAGCAAACCCGTCCGGGACGGGCTCGATGGGGGAACAGGATGCAGCGTGACGCCACCATCGCCTTCGTGGCGAGTTCCTCGAAGGAGGCCCGGCTGGCACTTGCACGCCTGAGCGAGCGCTATGCGCATGTCTCCCCCGAGGAGGCCGATATCATCGTCGCACTGGGCGGCGACGGGCTGATGCTGCAGACGCTCCACCAGTTCATGGGTACGGCCAAGCCGATCTACGGCATGAATCGCGGCTCGGTCGGCTTCCTCATGAACGATTTCAGCGAGGACGACCTGATGCAGCGCCTCGCCGCCGCCGAGCGTTCGGTGGTGCATCCGCTGCTGCTGAGCGTGCGCGACATCCACGGCGAGACGCATACGGCGCGCGCCATCAACGAGGTCTCGATGCTGCGCGAAACCCATCAGGCGGCCAAGCTCGCGATCTCCATCGACGGCAAGGAGCGCCTCGGCGCGCTGGTCGCGGACGGGCTGCTCGTCGCCACGCCGGCCGGCTCGACCGCCTACAATCTCTCCGTCGGCGGGCCGATCCTGCCCCTGAACGCACCACTGCTCACATTGATGCCGATCTCCGCCTTTCGCCCGCGGCGCTGGCGCGGTGCGCTTTTGCCCAATTATGCGAAGGTCGCCGTCGAGATCATCGAACCGCGCCACCGCGCCGTCGCGGCAGTCGCCGATCACACGGAATTCCGCGACGTCGCCCATGTGGAAATCTCGATGGATCGCTCCCTCGATCTGGTCATGCTGCACGATCCCGGCCACTCTCTGGACGAGCGCATCCTGCGTGAGCAGTTCGGGGTCTGACGGGAGGGCGGCATGCGCCTCGAATTCGATCGCCTCTCGATTCTCCTCGCCGAGGACAACGCCTATATGCGCGCCGCCCTCGTGGCGATGCTGGAAGCGTTCGGCGCGCAGGCGATCCATCAGGCGACGGATGGCGAGACCGCGCTCGCGCTGTTTCACGAAGAGCGCCCCGACATCGTCCTGCTCGACTGGGAGATGCCCGCACCCGACGGTCTCGCGGTGGCGCGGCAGATGCGTGACCGCGAATCGAGCCCCGACCCCTTCGTGCCGATCCTGATGATTTCCGCCCATGCCGAGCGGGCGCGGGTGCTGGCGGCACGGGATGCGGGGGTGAACGATTATCTCGTCAAGCCGGTCACGCCACGCGTGCTCTACGACAAGCTGCTCGGCCTCGCCGTCGATCAGCGCCCCTTCGTCGCGGCGCCGGGCTATTTCGGCCCGCAGCGCCCCGATCCGCAGCAGCCCGATCCGAGCGCGCGGCGCCCCCGTGAAGACGATACCCGCAAGACCGGGCATCCGGGGGATCGGGCATGAAGATCATTCCCGCGCCATGCAAACCCGCCGACCAGGCCGAGACGGTCGAGATCGTGGCCAATCCCAACCGCCTCGCACGCAAGGCGCTGGTGATGGACAGCGATTACGACCGCGCCGCCACTCCCGCCATCAGCCGGGCGGAGCGCGCCCTCGAACAGGTTCGCCGCCAGCATCGCGCGCAGCTGCCGCAATTCCTTGACCGGCTTACCGAGCATCACGCCGCGTGGCGCGCCAGACCGCGGGCTCAGGCGCGTGAACGCCTGCTGCGTGCAGCCCATGATCTGCGTGGTTGCGCCGCTGATCTCGGCCAGCCGCTGATCGGGCGCATCGCCGGTTCGCTCTCGCGCCTGATCGGCTTCGTCGCGAAACCGCCCGCCGCCCTTCTCGATGCCCATATCGCGGCTCTGCGCGCCGCCGGTCGCCCCGATGCGGTCGCGGATGATCCGGTGGCACAGGCGGTGGCGCAGGAGCTGGAGGACAAGGTCGCACAGGCGATTGCGCGCGAGCCGGGGTGAGGCGTTGCGCGCACTCAGAACACGTCGTTATCCTGCCCCGCCTTGGCCTGGAACAGCGCGCGCAGCACATGCGCATCGGCTTGCGTACGCTGCATGAAGCGCAGGCCCTCGCCGGCGATGACGAGCCCGTCCGCACTTTCCGCAAGCGGCCATTCCACGCCCCACATCCCGCGCAGGGCCGCGCCCGGCGAGGCGTAGCGCATGTCG
>PXAW01000364.1 GCA_003567055.1 Hyphomicrobiales bacterium | reverse complement strand
GATACGGGCCTCAAATCGTCAATTTGACGAAATACCGGCGCAAATACCGCCAATCACGCGCAAAATTCAATGCATTCAGCGACAGGCTCCCGAAAGATTTCATTTCCTCGGACAGGTTGCCGCCATATCCGTGTACGAACCATTTCGAGGCGCCGTAGACCGATCCCTCGATGTGGCGTCGTCCCGCTGCTGATCCGGTCAGCAGGAGATGTCCCGCCCGCTGTTTCAGATGCGGCATGGCTGCCTTCACGGTCCAGAGAACTCCCAGAACATTCACCCGGATCATTCGCTCCCATTCCTCCGGGTCGCCGGCATCGGTCCCGGCGACCGACAGCCCCATGCCGGCATTGGCGAAAACCGCATCGATTCCGCCGGTCCTGCCTGCGAAATCCGCCATCGCCGCTTCCAGGTTCTTCAGATCTGTCACGTCACCCGGCAAGGCGACGGCCTGTTCGCCGAGCTCGTCGACGAGAGCCTTAAGCTTGCCTTCGGATCGCGCAAACAGCCCGACATGCCAGCCCTGCGCGACTGCCGCACGCGCCGTTGCCGCTCCGATACCGCTTGAAGCGCCGGTAATGAAAAGTGCCTTGCTCATATGGGGTCCCTGTTCTGCAAAAAGCTGATGGACGGTCAATGATTTCGCGCGCGCATGGTTGCATCCCCCCCCTCGCCCGGCCCTTGTGGGGATGACCGCATCGTTGCGCTCGCCTCGTGAATTGGCACTGTCCGGAGCGTTTCTAAACTATTGGGCGCACGGGACGAGGAACGCCTGGTGCGCCAGGTCCCCGGGAAAATTGGTGGGCCCGGCTGGACTCGAACCAGCAACCAGACCGTTATGAGCGGCCGGCTCTAACCATTGAGCTACGGGCCCTGCGCCTCAGGCGAGGAATCGCGGTTGTGACCGCTCATGGGAGATAGCGGATTTCGGTATGGAAAATCAATCGTCGAAGTTGCACTCCTGTCACGGTCGTTTCGTAGATGGCGACACGGACGCGTCAGGCGGCTCAGGGATGATGCGATGAAGGACGACAAGGCGGCGCCCGCCCCGGCGCAGGTGGCGGATGACGGCGGGAGCGGATCGGGGAGCGTCGGCGAAGTCTTCGCCACCTTCGGCAAGCTGGGCGTGAGCGCCTTCGGCGGGCCGATCGCGCATCTGGGCTATTTCCGCGAGGAATTCGTCGTACGCCGCAAATGGCTCGACGAGAAGGGCTATGCCGATCTCGTCGCGCTCAGCCAGTTCCTGCCCGGACCGGCATCGAGCCAGGTCGGCTTCGCGCTGGGGCTGATGCGGGCCGGGCCGGCGGGCGCGGCGGCGGCGTTTCTCGCCTTCACCCTGCCGTCGGCGCTGATCATGATCGCCTTTGCCTATGGCGCCTTCGTCTTTGCCGGGCCGGTCGGCACCGGGGTTATCGACGGGTTGAAGATCGTCGCGGTCGCCATCATCGCGCATGCGGTCTGGGGCATGGCGCGCCAGCTCTGCCCGGATCGTACCCGCGCCGCAATTGCGCTTGGCGCCGTGCTGGTCGCGCTCATCCCGGCAGGTGCCTACATGCAGGTGCTGGCCATCGCCGCCGGCGCCGTCCTCGGGCTCGCCCTGTGCCGCGAGGCGCGCAGCGAGACCGGCAGCGCCCTCCCCTTCGTCGTGTCGCGCGCCACGGGCTATGCCTGCCTCGCCGCCTTCGCGATCCTGCTGATCGGCCTGCCGCTCGTGAAAGCTGCGGGCGCGCCGCAGGGGATCGCGCTGTTCGATGCGTTTTATCGCGCCGGCGCGCTCGTCTTCGGCGGCGGCCATGTCGTGCTGCCGCTGCTCGAGGCGGAAACCGTCCGCACCGGCTGGATTGACGCGGATACCTTCCTCGCCGGATACGGTGCGGCACAGGCCCTGCCCGGCCCGCTTTTCACCTTCGCCGCCTATCTCGGCGCCGCGATCGAGCCGGCGACGGGCATCGGGCAAAGCGGGATCCTCGGGGCGATGATCGCGCTCGCAGCAATTTTCCTGCCCGGGTTCCTGCTGCTGGTCGGGGTGATTCCGTTCTGGAACGCCTTCCGCGAACGCCCGGCTGCGCAGGCACTGATGCGCGGCGCCAATGCCGCCGTGGTGGGTATCCTGGGTGCTGCGCTCTACACGCCCGTCTTCACCAGCGCGGTGATCGGACCGGGCTCCTTCGCGCTCGCGCTCACCTGTTTCCTGCTGCTCATGGTCTGGAAGCTGCCGCCCTGGGCCGTCGTCATCGTCGCCGCGATCGGTGGCGCGCTGATGGGCGCGGTGTGAAGCGGATCCGCGATATCTGGACAAGGCCTGCGGGCTGATGCAGTGTCGGTGCGCGCGAATATCGCGTCGCAAGACGTTGCAGGATCATGAAAAAGATCTTCCCCGACCCCACCGATCCCCGCCTTACCCGCCCCGTCACCGGGCGCGATCATACCGGTGCGGAGGTCACCATCCGCGTGGTCGAGGAGCGCCCGCTCACCATCTTCCTCAACAGCCGCGAGATCGTCACGGCGATGACGATCGGCGATTACCCGGAATATCTCGCTCTCGGCTTCCTGCGCAATCAGGGCATGCTCAAGGCCGATGACGTGGTCACGGGGGTGGAATACGACGACGACCTCGAAGTGGTCGTGGTGCGCACCGAAACCGAGACCGATTTCGAGGAAAAGCTGCAAAAGAAGACCCGCACCTCCGGCTGTGCCGTCGGCACCGTCTTCGGCGACATGATGGAGGGGCTGGACGGGCTCACCCTGCCCGATACACCCCTGCGCACCAGCTGGCTCTATGCGCTCGCCAGACAGATCAACACCATGCCGAGCCTCTATCTGGAGGCGGGGGCGATCCACGGAACGGTGCTCTGCCGGGGCGACCAGCCGCTCGTCTATATGGAGGATGTCGGGCGCCACAATGCGGTCGACAAGATCGCCGGCTGGATGCTGATGCATGGCGAGAGCGCCGGGGACAAGCTGCTCTATACGACCGGCCGCCTCACCTCGGAGATGGTGATCAAGACAGCGATGATGGGCATT
>PXAW01000231.1 GCA_003567055.1 Hyphomicrobiales bacterium | reverse complement strand
GTGTTGCCGTCGGCATGCTCCGACCGGATGCCCGTATCGGCGCCCTGTCTGGTCGCTCTCGTCTGTGCGTCCGAAGAGGCCCTCAGCGTGCTGTCATTCATGACGGCGGGGTCAGATGGCCCGGCTTCGGGCCTTGTACCCATCTGCGGCGCCATGCCGCAGGCAAAATCCACAGCCTTTTCCGCGTTCGCCGCTTCCGCCGGCTGAGCCTGGCCGGTTACATGTGCGGTTACATCCGGTGTTACATCTGCGGTTACATCTGTTGATTTTGCTTGGGTTTTTGCCGGGTCGGCGCAATTGATGGTTTCGTGGGTTTTTTGGGTCTGGTGAGCGTGGTTGTGTCCCATGGGTGTGTTCCTTGCGTTGCGGGGCAACACAACCAGGCACATTGCGAGGGACTTTTTCGGCTTACAGTTTTTGCAACCCAGGGATGGCGGAGAGGGGGGGATTCGAACCCCCGATACGGTTGCCCGTATGCCGCATTTCGAGTGCGGTGCATTCAACCACTCTGCCACCTCTCCGCATTGATCGAGAAGCGCCCTGCGGGGCGCTCTTCGGTGGCCGGGTGCGGATTAGCATGGGGCGGGCGTGGGGACAAGCGGGTTGAGCGGGCTCGGATCGAAATTCTGACATGCGTTTGGCGAACGCCCGCAGGCATCGCGCACAAGCCGCGTGGGCGGGCTTGCGCCTTCATTGCGGGCGGCCCATCGGCTAGTCTGCCGGCAATGATCACGTCAGACCGGCGAATCCGCATCCCGCATGCGGCGGATGCCGGGAGAAAGCGCCTCTCGAGGGGCGCATCGGAGAGGAAACACCATGAGCGCGACAGCCCGTACCGGCGGCCAGATACTCGTCGACCAGATCGCCCTGCACGGGGCGAAGCAGATCTATTGCGTGCCCGGCGAGAGCTATCTCGCGGCGCTCGATGCCATGCATGACGCCGAAATCGGGGTCACCGTCTGTCGCCAGGAGGGCGGGGCGGCGATGATGGCGGAGGCCTATGGCAAGCTCACCGGCCAGCCCGGCATCTGCTTCGTCACACGCGGCCCCGGCGCCACCAACGCCTCGGCGGGCCTGCATATCGCGCGTCAGGATTCCACCCCGATGATCCTCTTCGTCGGCCAGATCGGGCGCGAGATGCGCGAGCGCGAGGCCTTCCAGGAGCTCGATTACCGCGCCGTCTTCGGCACCATCGCCAAATGGGTGACCGAGATCGACGATCCCGCCCGCATTCCCGAACTCGTCTCGCGCGCCTTCCATATCGCGACGTCCGGACGCCCCGGCCCGGTTGTGATCGCCCTGCCGGAGGACATGCTCACCGAGGCTGCGGTCGTTGCCGATCCGCCGGCCTACAAGCCGATCGAGACGCATCCCGGCCCCTCCCAGATGGTGGAGCTGCAAAAGCTCCTCGCCGGCGCGAAGCGCCCCGTGGCCATCCTCGGCGGCGGGCGCTGGGACGCGCAGGCGGTGACGCGCTTCAAGCGTTTCGCCGAGCGCTTCCGGCTGCCGGTCCACACCTCCTTCCGCCGCCAGATGCTGTTCGACACCCTGCATGAATGCTATGCCGGCGATCTCGGCATCGGCCCCAATCCCAAGCTCCTGAAGCGCATCAAGGAATCCGATCTGGTGCTCGTCGTCGGCGGGCGGCTGTCGGAAATGCCGAGCCAGAGCTACAGCCTGTTCGAGATCCCCGCACCGCGCCAGCGCCTGGTGCATGTGCATCCCGATTCCTCCGAGCTCGGCCGCGTCTACAGCCCCTTCATGGCGATCAATGCCAGCCCCGGCGCCTTCGCCGCCGCGCTCGAGAGCCTGCAGCCGCCGGCGGATCTGCCCTGGGCGGAGGATACAAGCGCGGCGCATGCCGATTATCTCGCCTGGAGCGACCCCACGGCGATCACCCATCCGGGCGATCTGCAGATGGGGCAGGTCATGGCCGAGCTCGCCAAAGTGGCGCCCGATGATGCGATCATGGCCAATGGCGCGGGCAATTATGCCGGCTGGGTGCATCGTTTCTGGAAGTTCCGCCATTATGGCACGCAGCTCGCCCCGACATCCGGCTCGATGGGCTACGGCCTGCCCGCGGCAGTCGGCGCCAAGCGCGCCTTCCCCGAGCGCATGGTGATCTCGCTTGCAGGCGATGGCTGCTTCATGATGCACGGGCAGGAATTCGCCACCGCCGTGCAATATGATCTGCCGATCATCGTCCTGATCGTCGATAACGGCATGTACGGCACCATCCGCATGCACCAGGAGCGCGATTATCCCGGCCGCGTCTCGGCCACCATGCTGAAGAACCCCGATTTCGCGGCTTATGCCCGCGCCTTCGGCGGCTTCGGCGCGCGGGTCGAGCGCACGGAAGAATTCGCCCCCGCCCTGAAGGAGGCGATGGCCAGCGGCAAGCCGGCGATCATCCACCTCCTGATCGACCCCGAAACCATCACCCCCACCACCACCCTCTCCGCCATCCGCGAGAAGGCGATGCAGGAAAAGGCGTGAGGGAGTGGGGCGCAGGCGCGTCCCCGCGTGATGACGTGAGAGACACCCGCCGGCGACGGCGGGTGTTTTCATTTCCGGGGCTGAGGTTGCGATGCGGCTGCGAGGCCTGCTTCGAATCGCTCGCCTGATCGGCGGGCGGCGCGCAACAGGGCATCGAAATCCTCCGGCGGATCACCGTTCTCGAGCATTCCCTTGAAGGTCGCATAGGCATCGCTTCGACTGCCATAGAGCGCTGGCCTGACCGTGTCAGATCGGCGCTCTATGGTATTGTTTGGCGCATCATTTTTTTCCGTCAGCCGGTAGCCACCTGCCGGAATGATGCGCTGGGCGCGCAGCGTCTCGTCGTCATTCACCCAGGCGATGACGATGATCCTGCTCGCCGTGTCGAAGCGAAAGAACAGACGGTATTGCTGGAAGAACTTCGCCCGGAACCAGTGACTGCGCGCCGGGCCGGGACTGTCGCCCTGGCGGAAGGCGGGTGATCCGGGATCGGCCGGAATGACCTCGCGCACGAGCCTGAAGATTG
>PXAW01000413.1 GCA_003567055.1 Hyphomicrobiales bacterium | reverse complement strand
GGGTACAGTGGGCAGCTCTCCTTCAGGAATTGACTGCGGCAATACTTGTTCTGCGTCTTTCAACCAGGGCACCTCTGTTACTTTGTCAGCCAGTCCTGCTTCAGGTTCAACCTTTGCCGGCTTTTCAGAAAACTGTACGCCTGTAACAGGTAACGATCATCAATGTAGAATAAACATGGACGACGTTAAAACAGTTATAGCAACGTTTAATCCAATACCGGCTCCAGAGGTTGGAATTACTGGTACGTGTAACTACCTTCATACAGACGGGAAATATTGGTGCACTGAAAACCTTCCTGTCACACTTGAATATTCAGCAGCTGAAGGTCAAGAACTGGGTCAATGCCAATACATGGTTACCAGCAGCGACGAAGAAGAAACCGTAGAAACTATTTCCTGGACTAATGTTACCTGCGGTGCCAACGTGGAAGAAACAATAACTGTTGGAAAAGGTGCTGACTGTCGTCACATAGGCGAAAATGCTTGTACGGTTTCTGTACGAGCCAGACATGAAGCTGGTGGAGGCTGGGAACAAGCCAGCAAATCATTTAATGTTGACTGGAACTTGGGCGAGCCCTGTACTTTCCCTGATTGCATTGATTAGCGCATATGCAGTGTCAAACTAAACAAGCCTCTGGTAGAAGCAATCTTTTCTTTCTTGGATTTTTTGTATTAGTAATAATAGTTCTTGCTGCCTCTTTCCATTACTTCAAACCGTCCGAACAGCCTGTTGGAGAAGCATATATGAGGTACCGTTGTAATGTAGCTGCATCTTATTCATATGATTTCCAGGCATTGGAATGGATTGAAGATCGTAACTGTTCTGTTTCTAACCGTAATTCATGGAACCCTCCAAGCGGACAAGATTATCCAACCTATTGCTCACAAAGTTGGTGTCTTTTCCATCCTATGGGTGGCGCTGGCTCCGAAATTTGCGCTTTCCAAAAGTGCAAAAAGATTAATGGTGAATATGAGTGTCAGGGAGGAATTACTCTCGATGAGTTAGTTGAGAATGCTGTTGCAGGAGACACCAGTGGCTGGTTAGCTAGAGATTGTCCCAGTCAAAAGGATCTTATAGATGCCGATACATGCACGCAATTTGGCGGTTTGCCTCATAATAATCATTGCGGCCAGTTAGAGGCAGCTAGAGCCTGGGATATTAATGATCAGCTTGATTGTGAAGCTGCAGGCGGTTTTTGGTTTTCAGAACCATGGTTTGCCTGTATGATACCACAAGATTTATTGATGAAAATAGATCCTGGCAACCCGGATGCAATTTGTGGGGTTGAGGGCGAGGAGGCTTGCGCGACATTGCGATGGGTTAAGAGGCCTGCGGGCAGCGCCATGAGATTACACACCTTAAACATTAGCCCCAGATAATTAATCAAGTCTTTAAGGGTTTTTAATTAATTCGTGTAACACAAAAAAATATTAGGCTTTGTGGTTTAGTTGTGTCCACAGATCTTTTAATTGTTAATATTGTAAATGCGCTAGATGTGTGTCAATATGGAATGGTGGGTGAGAAAATTGAGACTGGGTTCCGGGCTGATGTATTCCCCAGTTATGGTTTAGAAAAAACAGTGGCCGTGTCCGTCTGTGAATGTGGCGATATTTATATGGATAGCTGTTAATGTATTATCAAAAATTAATGAAAAGCTTCAGTTGAATCTTATCATAGGGTATTGGTTGCAGGCAGGTCATAAAACCACCTAACACTGATTGGGACCCAGGAGGTTCTCATACCGGTCCTTTCTAATAAACTTATTATTATCTCTTTCTCTTCTTTATTAGCAATTATAGATTGTTTTAGCATAAAGATAGATTTTTAATACTCCAAAACACTGTTCGTTTTAGGATCCACAAAACGATGGTTTTGCGCTTGGCAGATTGTAAGAGCATTAAGTCATTAAGAAGCCCTTGACACCCCCCCTTGTTTTTATCATACTAAAAGTAGATTATTAATTAATCTGTCGAATATTAATTATTATTACAACTAAAATAAAATTAACATAAAAAATATGCCAAATATGCACAAAAAAATATTTTTATTATCTTTACTTCTCATATCCTTTTTTATAACCCTGATAGCATTTTTTAGCTTTGATAGCGCTGTCGCCCTTCTTAATGGTGGTCCGCCAGCGGTTATTAATGGTGGTGGTGGCCTTCTCCGCCCCCCTCCTCCTTCGTCCTGTAGTTGTTCTTGGTCTGGCTGGGAAAACGATCGTTGCGGTGGTGGCACATGCACTCAGGGTCAAATGCGTCAAGTGAGGTATTATACTTGTTCGCCTGCACACTGTCAGGCCCATACGTATCAAACCAGATGTGTTTCTGATTCTAGTTGTTTGATTACGCTTTGGGTCACCTCTAGTCCTGCTGGTTATATTGGTGGTACCCAATCAGGCAATACTTCTTATACATATGAACTTTCCGAAGGAACAAGAGTTTCTTTGCAGGCTCCGGCAACCCGTGAGGTTGGCGGTTTTGTTTATAATTTCGATAACTGGTCAGGGTGCGTAGAGAGCACCAGTCCAAATATAAGCTTTAGAATTTATGATTTTAAATGGTGCAGGGCTCTATATCTCGGCGCTAATTATAATCTTTCTGTTAGCTCTTCTCCTTCCGGTATTAGGATAGGCGGCAATACTATAAGTAGTGGCACAACCCCTTATACTAATTCTATTCAGGCAGGATCAGCTGTTCTTCTAAATGCCAGCAACTCTGTTTCTGTTGGGGGTAAATCTTATATTTTTCAAAATTGGAGCGGTTGTGTTAACAGCACAAACCACATAATTAGTTTTCGTATGCCCAGCAGCAATGTGTCTTGCGTGGCGAACTACAGAGAGCTGACAGGCAGTTTAACTGTTACCTCTAATCCTAGCATTCAGGCTGTAATTAATAGTCCTACTGGGCATGGCGGCACAACCACCTATACAAGACAAAACATTTCAACAGGAACTGAGATTACCCTTGTTCCCAAATCTCCGCATGCTTACGGAGGCAGAGAGTGGGAGTTTAGTCATTGG
>PXAW01000285.1 GCA_003567055.1 Hyphomicrobiales bacterium | reverse complement strand
GGCGCCGTCGATCCGGCCTCAGCCATCCCGCACCGCGCACCGATCCCGGCGCGCGATGCGTTCTCGTCAAACGATATCACACGCTGCGGATCGAGCCGCCATCGACGCGGATCCGGCCGCCGGTCATGTAGCTGGCGCGGTCGGAGGCCATGAAGCAGACGACGTCGCCGAATTCCTCCGTCGTGCCGTAGCGGTCGGCGGGGATCGCGGCGCGGCTGGCGGCGGCGACGTCTTCCGGGCTCTTGCCGCTGCGCTTGGCATTGGCCTGGTCGAGCTCCTTGGTGCGATCCGTCTCGATGCGCCCGGGCAGCACCAGATTGACGGTGATCCCGTCCTTGGCGACTTCCGAGGCCAGCGTCTTGGCCCAGCCCACGATGGCCGAGCGCAGGGCGTTCGACATGGCGAGATTGGGGATCGGCTGGATCACGCCCGAGGAGGCGATGGTGACGATGCGGCCCCAGCCGCGTTCGCGCATGCCCGGAAGGGCGAGCTGGGCGAGGCGGAAGACGGGCTTCACCATGGCTTCGAACTGGGGCGTCCAGTCCTCGGGCTCGACCTCCGCCGCGACGCGTGCGGGCGGGCCACCGGTATTGGCGATGAGGATGTCGACGCCGCCCATGGCCGCCACGGCGGCTTCATAGATCTTGTCGGCGTCATTGGTGAGGTCGGCGGCGTATGCGTGGGCCTTGCCACCCTTCGCCTTGATCGCCTTGACGGTTTCCTCCAGCTTGTCGGCGGAGCGGGCGGTCATGAAGACCTCCGCGCCTTCCGCCGCGAGCGATTCCGCCGAGGCCTTGCCGAGGCCGCGGCTGGAGGAGAGAACGAGGGCGCGCTTGCCCTTGATGCCGAGATCCATGCTGTGTCTCCATATTCTGGCCGCTTGCGCGGCATGTAAACCGTGGCATGGATGTAGCACCCTCGGCGCGCGAAGTTGAGCCCGCAACCCGGCAATCCGGATTGCGCCGAAGCGCGCCGCGCGGAATTGCCGGTTATTGCGCGGCCTGGGCCCGCGCCGCGTCGCTATCGGCGAATTGCAGCCGCGCCAGCCGGGCATAGAGCCCGCCACGGGCGATCAGGCTGTCGTGATCGCCGCTCTCGACGATGCGCCCGCCATCCATCACGAGGATGCGATCCGCCGAGCGCACGGTGGCGAGGCGGTGGGCGATGACCAGCGTGGTGCGCCCCTGCATCAGATGGTCGAGCGCTTCCTGCACCGCGTGCTCGCTCTCGGCATCGAGTGCGCTCGTCGCCTCGTCGAGGAGCAGGATCGGCGCGTCCTTGAGGATGGCGCGGGCGATGGCGATGCGCTGGCGCTGGCCGCCCGAGAGCGTCACCCCGCGCTCGCCGATCAGGGTGTCGTAACCCTGTGGCATCTGCGTGATGAAGCCGTGCGCGCTCGCCTGCTCGGCGGCCTGGCGCACCGCCTCGCGATCGGCATCGGGCTGGCCGTAGCGGATATTCTCGAGCACGCTCGCGCCGAAGATCGTCGGCTCCTGCGGTACCAGTGCGATGCGCTGGCGCAGGGCGCGCGGGTCGGCGCGTTGGATCGGGACGCCATCGACGAGAATGCGACCCTCCTGCGGATCATAGAAGCGCAGCAGCAATTGCAGCACCGTGCTCTTGCCCGAGCCGGAGGGGCCGACCAGCGCCACACGTTCGCCGGGCGCGAGGTTGAAATCGATCCCGTCGAGCGCGGGAATCTCCGCGCTGGTGGGGTAGGCAAAGCGGACGCCGCTGACCGCGAGCGTGCCGACGGGCGGTTCCGGCAGGGGTTGCGGGTTTTCCGGCGCCGCCACCTCGGGCAGGGTCTCGAGGATCTCGCCGAGTCGCTCGGCAGAACCCGCCGCCTGGGCGAGTTCGCCATAGACCTCCGAGAGCTGTCCCATGGCGCTGGCGGCAAAGACGGCATAGAGCACGAACTGGCTGAGCTCGCCGGCGCTCATCTCGCCGCGCATCACCCCCTGCGCGCCATACCAGAGGATCAGCACGACGCTGGCCGAGACGAGGAAGATGATCGTGCCGGTAAGGAAAGCCCGCGCGCGGGTGGAAATGCGCGCGGCGTCGAAGGCATCCTCCGCAGCGCGGGCGAAACGCTCGGCGCTCTCGCGTTCCATGCCGAAGGCCTGCATGGTGCGCACCGCGCCGATTGCCTCGGAGGCAAAGGCCGAGGCATCGGCCAGCCGATCCTGCGCGATTCGCGAACGCCGGCGGACCTTGCGACCGGAGAAGACCAGCGGCAGCACGATGAAGGGCAGGGCGAAGACGACGAGCGCCGAGAGCGTCGGGCTGGTCCAGATCATCAGCGCCACCGCGCCGATCAGCAGCACGACATTGCGCAGGGCGATGGAGATGCTCGCCCCGAAGGCGCTCTTGATCTGCGTGGTATCCGCCGTCAGGCGCGAGGTGATCTCGCCGGTCTTGGCGGCATCGAAAAAGGCCGGGTCGAGGATCGTCAGCCTGGCGAAGACGGCGGCGCGCACATCCGCGACGACCCGCTCGCCCAGGGTGATGACGAAATAATAGCGCAGGGCACTGGCCAGGGCGAGCATGGCCACGACCAGGATCAGCATGCCGAAATAGGCGGAGACCAGCTCGGCGCGATCCTGCCCGAAGCCGAAATCGATCACCCTTCGGACGGCCAGCGGCACGGCCAGCGTCGCCATCGACGCCAGCACCAGCGCCCCGATCGCAGCCGCGATGCGCCCCTTGTAATTCAGGGCGAAGCCGAGCAGCGGGCGCAGGGCGGCGAGATTGGCGCGGGAGCGTTCCTTCTTCGAAGGGTTCCGGTCTGGATTTTCTTGCTGCTGCGACATCGTCTGGATACTCGGTTCCCTCATATGCGCCATTCGCGCAGGCTGTGCTTGAATTGCCGCCGTGACTGGGTTATAGCGCCGCAATCATCTCGACAGGCTCGACATATCGCCACGGGCCCCCGGCGGCCAGAAAAATCCGCCGGAACGGCATCATGAGGTTAAAGCTATGGCACGCAACGAAGCGACGGCGCATCCGGATTATCACTTCATC
>PXAW01000583.1 GCA_003567055.1 Hyphomicrobiales bacterium | reverse complement strand
CGCGAGTGGGTCGCCACGATCACCGTGGTGCCCTTGATGTTGACGTCGTTGAGCAGCTCGAGGATCTCCCAGCTCGTGTCCGGGTCGAGGTTGCCGGTCGGCTCGTCGCACAGGAGCAGCGGCGGGTTGGTGACAAGCGCGCGGGCGATGGCGACGCGCTGCTGCTGGCCGCCGGAGAGATCGCGCGGCCAGCGCCCGGCATGTTCGGCGAGGCCGATCCGCTCCAGCGCATGCATGATCCGCGCATCGCGCTCGGCGCGCGGCAGATGGTCGATGCCGAAGCCGACATTGTCGGAGACGCTGAGCCAGGGCAGGAGGCGCGGCTCCTGGAAGACCACCGCGACGGCGGGATGCGGGCCGCTGATCGTCTCGCCGTCGAGGCTGATCGTCCCGCCGGTGGCGTGGTCGAGGCCGGCGGCGAGGCGCAGGAGCGTGGTCTTGCCGCAACCGGAGCCGCCGATCAGCGCGGCGATCTCGCCGTTGCGGACCTCGAGGTTGATGTCGGACAGGGCCTGGGTCCCGTCCGCATAGGTCTTGCCGAGATGCGACAGCGTGAGCATTACAGGCGCTCCCTGACGGTGTCCTGCCAGCGAATGAGCGGGGCAGTGAGGGTGACGAGCAGCCAGTCGGCGGCCTTGCCGAGCAGGGCAAAGGCGATGATGGCGGCGACGATCTGGTCGGTCAGGCCCATCTGCTGGCCGTCGACGAGGAGATAGCCGAGCCCCTCCGAGGCGCCCATGAATTCAGCCGCGACGACGAACATGAAGCCGAGGCCGAGCCCCGAGCGCAGGGCGGTGAGGGTTTCCGGCAGGATCGCCGGCAGCAGGATGCGCCGGGCCATCGCCAGACGCGAGAGCCGGAAGGCGCGCCCGACTTCGACGAGCTTGCGGTCGACGGAGAGAATGCCCTGCGCCACGCCGAGATAGACCGGGAAGAACACGCCGACGGCAATCAGCATGACCTTGGAGGTCTCGAAGATGCCGAACCACAGGATGAACAGGGGAACCCAGGCGATCGAGGGCACCGAGCGCAAGGCCTGCAGCGTCGGATCGAGCAGATTGCGCAGCAGTCCGCTCGCCCCCGAGAGCGCCGAATATGATACCGGCGACCGCGCCACCGGCGAAACCGACCAGCACCCGCCACAACGTCGCCCAGACATGCAGCCACAGATCGCCGTAAAGCGCGAGCTCGTGGAAGGCGCTCGCGATGCGGCTCGGCGGCGGCATCAGGCGCCCCTCGGCAAGGCCGAAGCTGACGGCGGCTTCCCAGCCGATGGCGAGCCCCAGCGGCAGGATCAGCGCGAGGGCGAGCTTGTCGCCGAACCAGCCTTTGCCGGACCCTGCGGAGGATTCTGCGGAGGATTCTGCCCGTATCGGCGCCACGCCCGTGGCGGCAGGCTCGTGTGAGCCTGCCGCCGGCGCGGTTTCGTCATGGGTGTCTGCGGCTCTCGGCAGAGCATTCGGCAGGGCCATGCTCGTCTCCTCGCGGTTCTTCGCGCGTTGTGCGCCTCGCTTATTGCGTAGAGGCAGGGTTGAAGCGCGTGTCGATCAGCGCGTCGAGATGCGTCTCGACTTCGACATTGCGGCGGATGACGCCGGCTTCCTGGAGGGCGAGGCCGGCTTGCAGGATGGTCTCGCGCTGGGCATCACCGATGCCGGAATGGGTGAGATCGGTGCGCTCGAATTGACGCGCGACCACTTCCCGCGGCAGGCGGGTGAATTCCTGGAACAGCGCCTGGATCGCTTCCGGATCGGCCAGGGCCTCGGCGCGGGCGCGCTCATAGGCGGCGATGACGCGCTCAACCAGCTCGGGATGCTCTTCGGCGAAGGCCGTGCGCACGTTGAGAATGCCCCAGCTATTGGCATCCGCATCGCGGTAGAACAGACGCGCACCGCTCTCGAGCTCGGATGCCGCCATCATCGGATCGAGCCCGGCCCAGGCCTGGACGTCACCGCGCTCAAGCGCGAGGCGGCCATCGGCATGCTGCAGCAGCACGAGGCGCACATCACGCTCGGTCAGGCCGGCGGAGGCGAGGGCGCGCACCAGGAAGATATGCGGATCGGTGCCGCGCGTCACCGCGACGGCCTTGCCGGCGAGATCCGCGACGCTCTCGATATCGCTGTCGGCCTGGGTGACGAGCGCAGTCCATTCCGGCTGGGAATAGACGTAGATCGCGTTGATCGGATTGCCGTTGATGCGCCCGATCAGCGCTGCCGCACCGGCCGTCGAGCCGAAATCGAGGGAGCCGGCATTGAGGAATTCGAGCGCCCGGTTGGAGCCGTGCGACTGCACCCAGCGCACGTCGATTCCGTCCTCGGCGAGCGCCTCCTCGAGATAACCGCGCTCCTTCAGGAGCAGGCTCACGGGGTTATAGGTGGCATAATCAACGCGGATCTCGCTGGGAGTCTGGGCAGAGACGTTCGTCAGGCCGAACGCTGCCAGGGCGACGAAGCCTGCGAGAACTTTTCTGAATCGCGTAAAACGACGCATATCTTGCCCTTTCTCTCTATACTTGTCATAAAATCCAGCCCCATACGTGCAGCATTGGCAAACAGCGCATGCGGAGATTGCGGCGCGGGCCGATCAATCTGTTCGGTTTGTAGAACGACGTTGTTAAATTTGTCAATTGCAGTCGTTTTGAAAATTTAAAACCGATTAAATTATGTGAAATTGATTGACCCTGGTGTCTTCTATCGTAGCGCCTGAGCCATTGTCCCGGAGGTGTCGGCGCCGCTTCGGGTCGGCAGGGACAGCAGACCCATCCTTCACGCAGGTCGCGCTGCGGCCTGCCTCCCCAACGGGCGGGGATTGAGGGTGGGGAGAAGCGTCGATGAAGATCACCAGCGCCGGGCGTTTCACCAGCCGGGTCCACCCCAGCCTCACCTGAGGGGATGAAAATCGCGCCCTGCATGAAGCGCGCTGTGTCTACGCCAGCATCGGGCACAGAGCGCCATGGCAAAAACATTCCACCGGATGCGACAGACAGTTTTTCGCTCATCTGCTGCCAGTCTTGACAGCCGGCCT
>PXAW01000376.1 GCA_003567055.1 Hyphomicrobiales bacterium | reverse complement strand
TGGAATATCTGCTCGCCGCGACGGTTCTCGCCGGTATCCTGCAGATCGTCGCCGGCATGACCGGCGTGGCGCAGATGATGCGCTTCGTCTCCCGCTCGGTGATGACCGGCTTCGTCAATGCGCTCGCCATCCTGATCTTCCTCGCCCAGATCCCGGAACTGACCGGCGTGCCCATGCTCACCTATGTCATGGTCGCAGCCGGGCTCGGCATCATCTACCTGCTGCCGATGGTGACGAAGGCGGTGCCCAGCCCGCTCGTCTGCATCGTCGTGCTCACCGCCGTCTCGCTGATGCTGGGCTTCGATCTGCGCACCGTCGGCGATATGGGCGAATTGCCCTCGACGCTGCCGGTCTTCCTGATTCCGGATATTCCGCTCAATCTCGAAACCCTGATGATCATCCTGCCCTATTCGGTGGCCGTGGCGGCGGTGGGTCTGCTCGAATCGCTGATGACGGCGACGATCGTCGACGAACTGACCGATACGCCGAGCGACAAGAAGCAGGAATGCGTGGCCCAGGGTGTGGCCAATACCGCGACCGGTTTCATCGGCGGCATGGCGGGCTGCGCCATGATCGGGCAATCGATCATCAACGTGAAATCGGGCGGGCGCGGGCGGCTTTCCTCCTTCGCCGCCGGCGTCTTCCTGCTCTTCATGGTCGTGGTCCTGGGCGACTGGGTCGGCGTGATCCCGATGGCAGCACTCGTTGCGGTGATGATCATGGTCTCGATCGGCACCTTCTCCTGGACCTCGATCCGCAATCTGCGCGACCATCCCCGCTCCTCCTCCGTGGTGATGCTGGCTACCGTGATCACGGTGGTCGGCACCCATAACCTCGCCATCGGCGTGCTGGTCGGCGTGCTGCTCTCGGGGATATTCTTCGCCTGGAAGATCTCCCAGATCTTCCGCATCACCTCCACGCTCTCATCCGACGGGGCGCATCGCACCTACCGGGTCGAGGGGCAGCTGTTCTTCGCATCGGCTGAAGATTTCTCCGCCGCCTTCGATTTCCGCGAGGCGCTGGAGAAAGTCACGATCGACGTCTCGCGCGCCCATATCTGGGATATTTCCAGCGTCGCGGCCCTCGACATGGTGGTGTTGAAATTCCGCCGTGAGGGCGCCGAGGTCGAACTCGCGGGCATGAACCAGGCCAGCGAAACCCTCGTCGACAGGCTCGCCATCCACGACAAGCCCGGCGCCATGGACAAGCTGATGGGACATTGACCGGCATCCATGCCCGGTCTGGCCCGATTCGGCTGGTTTTTTGACCGGGGAGCCGTCATTCTGCGATGAAACGAGCGCGATGGCAGCGGCTTGCGGCCATGGGCGCACAAGCAAAATCGAAAGGGAGGCGGCATGCCCGCACTGGTGGCGCTGATCGACGGGTCGATCTATTCGCAAAGCGTTTGCGACCACACGGCCTGGGTCGCGCAGAAGACCGGCTACCCGGTCACGCTCATGCACGTGCTGGGGCGCCGCGACGTCTCGACGGCGCCGGCAGATCTCTCGGGCGCGATCAATGCGGATGCGCGCGAGAATCTCCTCGCCGAACTGGCCTCGCATGACGAGGAGCGCGCGCGGCTCGCGCAAAAGCGCGGGCGGCTGATCCTCGAGGAAGCGCGCGCGCGTATCGGCGGGCAGGGGATCGACGAGATCGCCACGCGCCTGCGCAACGGCGATCTCGTCGAGGCCTTGCAGGAAACCGAGAGCGATGCCGCCCTCGTCATCATCGGCAAGCGCGGCGAGGCGGCGGATTTCGCCAAAATGCATCTCGGCTCCAATCTGGAGCGGGTGGTGCGCGCCTGCACCCGGCCGATCCTCGTCGCTTCCCGCGCCTTCAGGCCGCAAAACCGCTTCCTGATCGCCTTCGATGGCGGTGACAGCGTGATGAAGGCCGTGCGCCATATCGCTGCCGGCAAGCTCTTCACCGGCATGGAATGCCGCCTGCTCACCGTCGGCCAGCCATCCGCCATGGTGCGCGAGCGGCTCGAAACCGCTCAAAGCGTCCTGCGCGATGCCGGTTTCCCGGTCTCGACGGAAATCCGCGAAGGCCAGCCCGAGAGCGTCATCATCAAGGCGATCGAGGCCGAGAAGATCGACCTCCTGGTGATGGGCGCCTACGGCCATTCGCGCATCCGCAGCCTGATCATCGGCTCCACCACCAGCGAGATGGTCCGCTCCTGCCTCGTCCCGGTCATGCTGTTCCGCTGAGCCTTGCGAGGGGGCCGACTGCTCATCCTGCGAAACCGGAATCGGTCCGCCTGCCCCGCAATAGCGCCCTGTCCCGGTCTTGTGCCATCGACGCAGGCTGTTGTGCATGGCACTCTCTGTGCAAAAAGTATCAGGGAGGAAGAGCATGACCGCCGTCACACCGAATCTGCCGGGGCAGGAGAAACTCGGCGAAAAGGATTCCCGCTACGTCGCGATCGCGGCCCTGCCATGGACGCCGACGCGTTTCCCGGGAATCGACCAGAAGATCCTGATGGAAGACAAGGAACGTGGGCTCTACACGGCACTGATGCGCTGGGCTCCCGGTTCGCGTCTGCCGATGCACGAGCATGTCGAGATCGAGCAGACCTATGTCTTCGAGGGCAGCCTGAAGGACGATGAGGGCGAGGCCAAAGCAGGCAATTTCGTCTGGCGCCCTGCGGGCTCCACCCACGAGGTGGTCTCTCCTGACGGCGCCTTGATCCTGGCGGTGTTCATCCGGCCCAATCGCTTTCTCGACTGAACGGCGCTCAGCCGCCTTCCAGCGCCCGGCGCAAGGCGCGCAGGTCGCGCCAGGCGAGGCGTTTCTGCACCGGCTGGCGCAAAAGATAGGCCGGATGCAGGCTCGCCATGGCGGGAATGGTGCGCTTGCCGGTCTCGTATTCGCGCCAGCGCCCGCGCGCCTTGAGGATTCCCTCGCGAATGCCGAGCAGGGTCTGGGCGGCGGGGCCGCCGAGACAGATCAGGAAATCGGGATCGGCGAGTTCGATCTGGCGTCGGATGAAGGGCAGGCATACCGCCACCTCCTGCGGCGTCGGGG
>PXAW01000599.1 GCA_003567055.1 Hyphomicrobiales bacterium | reverse complement strand
CGGGATTGTCATTCGCCATGCTCGCAAAGTGTATTTTCGTGTCGGGATAGGAAAACGACCGGAAGCGGCGAACATTTGCCTCTATCTTCGACCGATCGTAGAGATAAAACGGCCGCTGCGATTGAGTGCAGAGCGAGAGTGCAGATTCAGAGACAAGCATAAAATCACCTCTTAGTTGCATCTCTTAATTGTATATGATCGTATTGTTCAATTTTTTATAGCATATTGCACTGCAACTTCAACCCCTGCAGCAATCTCAAATGAAGCAGTCTTTAAATTGTGCGCGGCTGGGCGAATGCATCACATTGGGCCGCATGCAGCCTGCTTGGTTGCCGCCGAGGCCGCCGCACCTCAATCCACGACATCCTCGGCTTCGAGCCGCTCCTGCGTGCCGATGCGTTCGGATATATCGCCGGGAGCGAAATCCGGCGCGTTCTCGGCCTGGTCCATGGTCACGCTGGTGAGAAGCAGGATCTGGGCGGGATCGTCGCGCGAGGTGGTGGCGAATTGCGTATGCGCGGCATCGATCGCGATGGTGCGACCGCCGATCCCGAGGAGGCCGCGCTGGTCGATGATGACGAGCTGCATCTGCCCGTCATCATCGAGCACGATATCCTCGATGACGCCGATAATGGCGATATCCTCGAGATCATCGGCATGGAACAACGGCAGGCCGCGTCCGTCCCAATCGGCCGGCAGGATCACCTCGCCCGGTTCGACATCGTCAGGCCGGGCATAGACGTCACGCCCCATGAGCTCGCGCGTCATCAGATCGCCGGGCATCACGGTCTGCGCGAAGGGCGCGGCCTCGCTGGCGCGGTCCTGAGCCTGTGCCTGCGGCGCGCCGGACAGGGCGAACCCTGCCGTCAGAACGATTGCCGTCGTCGCAAGAAGCGTCTTCATCGGTTCACTCCCTCGTTTCGTCCGGAAAAACGATGAGCTTGCCGGAGAGGTTCCGGATCGGGGAGGGGGGCCTGGTGAGCGGTTCATGGAGGCCGCGCTTTCCCTCCCCTAAGGGGAGGGACAAAGGGTGGGGTAACCCGCGTGCAAATTCTTCAACGGCAGAGCATGGGGCGCGCGTTTCGCCCCACCCTCAATCCCTCCCCGCTGGGGAGGGAGGCATGGCGAGCATGTCATGCAGGGCGCGCCTTCTCTTGTCATGTTCATGATTGTGCCGCGCCGGCATCGTCTTCAGTCGCCATTCTTCCATTCATCGATGAAATGGCTCGGTCGCGACAGATTCGCGAGCGCATCCGGATCGTCGAGCCGTACGCGTTTGCCGGAGCTCGTGACGCCGTAGGCGGCCAGCGTGGCGAAGGCGCGGGAGAGGTTTTCCGGCGTCATGCCGAGCAGGGAGGCGAGAACGCGCTTCTCGAAGGGCAGGGTGAGTTCGCGCGCTCCGCCCGCTGCATGGCTCTGGCCGAGCAGCCAGGCGGCGAGGCGCTCGGCGCCGGTGCGCAGCTTCTGGTTCTTCAACTCGCGCACCACCTCGCGATAACGAAAACCGAGCTCGGCGACGATGGCGCGCGCAAAGCTCGGCTCCTCGGCGAAGACCTTGCGCACGGAGGCCGCCGGCAGCATCAGGATGCGGCTCGCAACCAGCGTGCGGGCCGATTTGAGATAGATCTCGTCGGTGATCACGGCGGCGAGGATGAAGGTCGAGACCGGCTGCACGATGGTGAGCACGCTCTCGCGCTGGCGGTCGCGCGCAAACATTTCGACCAGCCCCTCCAGCACCACATGCAGGAAATCCGCGTGCTCGCCCTCATTGATCAGCGTCACCTGCGCCGGGAAGCGCTGGAGGAAGGCTGCCTGGGTGAGCTCGCGAAAACCTGCATCGCTGATTCCCTGGAACAGCGGCAGTTCGCGCAGAAGGTCGAGGTCTTCGCTTCTCATCGTGGAAACCCTGATAGCACAGCGGATTCTATTCTCAAAATTGATAATTATCAAATCAGAAGAATAATAATATCTATATGACAGACTAATAATAGTATTTTTGCTTGAGAAGTAGTTTTCCTGAAGAATTATTTTGGAAACACTTCAAGAAAGATTGATCAGGATCAAATTCATCGCAGTTCATTGCGCCTCTCATGTGCGGAACGCCGCGCAGAAAGCGACATTTCGACTTTGAAGTGACGAAGCTTTGTAGCGGCAGCCGAAGTGCCCTGGAGCCGCACAAATGCATGTCATGCTCGCCTACGATCACTCGCGCAACGCCCGCATCGCCCTCGAAGGGCTGATGAAGCTGTTCGATGCGGCCAGGCCGGACGTCACCCTGATCTCCGTGATCGAGGAGCCCGGCAGCGCCACCGATGCCGTCGACGACATGTTCATCACGCAATACCAGGAACAGAAGCAGGGCGTGGAATCAGCAGCCGCCGAATTGACGGCTGCGGGTTTCCCCACGCGCGTGCTCTTCGCCGAGGGCGATGCGCGCAAGATGATCCTGCGCGCCACCGAGGAGCGCAAGCCGGATGTGCTCATCCTCGCCCGCCACAGCCACAAACCGGACGGCGGCTTCATCGCCCGGCGCATCGACGCGCTGGTCGAGGAATTCGACCACATGACCTTCGGCTCCGTCAGCGCCTTTCTGGCGCGACGGGTGCAGTGCCCGTTGCTGATCCTGCCGGCGCCATAGGCGCGCCCGACCGCCCGACCATCCCCTTCAGCGATCCCCCGTCGCCCATCGATGACGCTTCCCGCCCCGGACACATGGCCCGGGCCACGAGGACACAGACCATGCAAGTCAGTGACGTCTTCAAGTTTCGGAACCGGGAGATCCGCGCACTCCATCTGACCTGGATCGCGTTCTTCATCAGTTTCTATGTCTGGTTCAACATGGCGCCGCTCGCCACGAGCATGCTGCGCAGTGTGGACTGGCTGACGAGTGACGACATCCGGCTCTTCGCCATCGCCAATGTCGCGCTCACCATTCCCGCCCGCATCATCGTCGGCATGGCGCTCGATCGCTACGGGCCCCGCCGGGTATTCTCGGTGCTGCTTGTGCTGATGAGCATCCCCGCTCTCGTCTTCGCCTTCGGCAATAGCAAGGAGCAGCTCTTCGTGGCGCGGCTCGTGCTCTCCTCGATCGGGGCGAGCTTCGTCGTGGGCATCCACATGACCGCGCTCTGGTTCAAGCCCCGCGATATCGGTTTCGCCGAGGGGCTTTATGCGGGCTGGGGCAATTTCGGCTCGGCGGCTGCGGCGATGACGCTGCCCACCATCTGGCTCACCGTCTATGGCGGCCCGGAGGGCTGGCGCTACGCGATTGCCACCTCGGCGGTCGTGATGGCGGCCTATGGCGTGTTCTACTGGTTCGCCATCACCGACGGCCCCACCGACGACACCCATAAAAAACCCCGCAAGGCGGCGGCCCTGGAAGTGAGCAGCTGGGGTGATCTCGTTCTGCTCGTCCTCTTCATCATCCCGATGGTGGGTATCCTCTCGATCCTGGTCTGGCGCGTCCAGCAGATGGGTTATCTCGATGCGATGACCGCGGGCTTCATCTATTTCGCCATCGCGGTGGTAATTCTCTACCAGATCGTGCAGGCGCTGCGGGTCAATATCCCGATCCTGAAGAAGGGCGTGCCGAAGGATGACCGCTATCCGTTCAAGAGTGTCGCTGCGCTCAACGTCACCTATTTTGCGAATTTCGGCGCCGAACTCGCCGTCGTCTCGATGCTGCCGATGTTCTTCGAGGAGACCTGGGGGCTGACGGCGGCCGCGGCCGGACTGATCGCCGCCTCCTTCGCCTTCGTCAACCTGTTCGCGCGGCCCATGGGCGGGCTCGTCTCCGACCGCATGGGCAACCGGCGCTTCGTGATGCTGGCCTACATGTTCGGCATCGGTATCGGCTTCGTGCTGATGGGGCTGCTCGATTCCAACTGGCCGCTGATCGTCGCCATCGCCATCACCATCTTCTGCTCCTTCTTCGTGCAGGGCGCGGAGGGCGCGACCTTCGGCATCATCCCCTCGATCAAGCGCCGGGTGACCGGGCAGATCTCGGGGATGGCCGGGGCCTACGGCAATGTCGGCGCGGTGTTCTACCTGTTCCTGTTCACTTTCGTCTCGCCCTCGACCTTCTTCTTCATCATCGCCGGCGGCGCCTTCCTGAGCTGGCTGGTCTGCCTCGCCTGGCTGAAGGAGCCGGAAGGCGGCTTCTCGGACGAATACGTGATCTCCTCGGTCGATGAGGCGATCGCGGCGGAAGCCAGGCGCAAGCGCGAGGCCGAGGCCGAGCTCGCCCGCATCTTCGCCGGCAGCGAGAAGGTCGACCTGCACGAGAAGACGAACGGCCTCACCGTCACCGCCCGGTTCAGGAGCCTCGAAGAGCTGCGCGGCGCCCTCGCGCGCCTCGGTGCCGGCCTCGAAGGCGGCCCGCACGATCCATCCCCCACATCCGACAAGCCCGCCACGGCGCGCTGAGAACCCGTCAGCCGAAAACGCCACAAGGAAAGGCACAAGGCCATGGCCACCGAAACGACACGCAAGCCGCCGCCCGCCTCCGGGACATGGCTCGAGCGCTGGGAGCCCGAGAACGAAGCCTTCTGGCGCGAACAGGGCAAGGCCCGCGCCTGGCTCACCCTGACCGTGACCACGCTCAACCTGACGATGGCCTTCATCGTCTGGTTCCTGGTCTCGGCCCTCGTGGTGCGCCTGCCGCAGATCGGCTTCCAGTTCACCCCCTCACAACTCTTCTGGCTTGCCGCCATGCCGGGCCTCGCCGGGGGGAGCCTGCGCCTCGTCCACATGTTCCTGACGCCGATATACGGCACGCGGCACGTCGTGAGCCTGTCGACGCTCTCGCTGCTGATCCCGCTGGTCGGCTGGTTCTATGCCGTGCAGAACCCGGATACGCCGTTCTGGGTGCTGATGCTGCTCGCCTTCCTCGCCGGTCTGGGCGGCGGCAACTTCTCCTCCTTCATGCCCTCGACCAGCCTGTTCTTCCCCAAGAGATTGCAGGGGACCGCGCTCGCGATCCAGGCGGGGATCGGCAATTTCGGCGTCTCGATCGTGCAGTTCGTCACCCCCTGGGTGATCGGCTTCGGGCTGCTCGGCGGCATGGCCTTCATGGGCGACAGCCAGACCATGACCCGCGCCGGCGTCGAATCACAGATCTGGCTGCAGAACGCGCCCGCCGTGATGATCCCCTTCGTCGCGGTCTTCGGCATCACCGCCTGGATCATGCTGAAATCGGTGCCGATCAAGGCGAATTTCGCGCAGCAATTCGACATCTTCCGCTCGCGCCACACCTGGTCGATGACCTCGCTCTACATCATGACCTTCGGCGGTTTCTCCGGGCTGGCCGCGACCTTCCCGCTCCTGATCCGTGAGGTCTATGGCGGTTTCGAGAATGCGCCCGACCCGCTCGCCTGGGCCTTTCTCGGCCCGCTGGTCGGCTCGGCCTCGCGCGTCGTAGCGGGACCGATCTCGGACAGGTTCGGCGGTGCGCGCGTCACCCACTGGGCCGGGCTCGGCATGGTGATCTGCACTGTGCTCGTCGCCTTCACCACCAATCCCGATACGCTCGACAGCTTCTGGCTGTTCGTGAGCGCCATGCTCGCCCTGTTCTTCTTCGCCGGCGTGGGCAATGCCTCGACCTTCAAGCAGATGCCGATGCTGTTCGAGCCGCGCCAGGCCGGCGGGGTGATCGGCTTCACCGCCGCGATCGCCGCCTACGGGCACTTCATCTTCGGGATGCTGTTCGCCTGGTCCTTCGCTTCGTTCGCCGCCGCGACGCCGATCTTCTACGGGCTCGCCGCCTTCTTCGCCTTCAACGTCGCTCTCAACTGGTGGATGTACGCGCGCCGCAATGCGGCCAACCCGTGCTGAACGCCTGAAAGAACCTTCGAGAGGAAACCACCATGTCACATTTTCTGGATCGCCTGTCCTACCTGCGCGAGAAGGTCGAGACCTTCGCCGGCGGGCACGGCATCACCACCACCGAGAACCGGGCCTGGGAGGACAGCTATCGCAAGCGCTGGCAGCACGACAAGGTCGTGCGCTCCACCCACGGGGTGAACTGCACGGGCTCCTGCTCCTGGAAGGTCTATGTCAAGGGCGGCATCGTCACCTGGGAGACGCAGCAGACCGATTATCCGCGCACCCGGCCCGATCTGCCCAATCACGAGCCGCGTGGCTGCTCGCGCGGTGCGAGCTATTCCTGGTATCTGTATTCCGCCAACCGGGTGAAATACCCGCTGGTGCGCGCGCGCCTGGTCAAGCTGTGGCGCGAAGCGCGTGCCACGATGAATCCGGTCGCAGCCTGGAAATCCATCGTCGAGGATCCGGCCAAGCGCGACGCCTATACCAGGCGGCGCGGCCTCGGCGGTTTCGTGCGCGCCACCTGGGACGAGGTCAACGAGATCATCGCCTCGGCCAATGCCTACACGGTCAAGACCCACGGCCCGGACCGGGTGATCGGGTTCTCGCCGATCCCGGCCATGTCGATGGTCTCCTATGCGGCGGGTTCGCGTTATCTGTCGCTGATGGGCGGCGTGTGCATGTCGTTCTATGACTGGTATTGCGACCTGCCGCCCTCCTCGCCGCAGACCTGGGGCGAGCAGACGGACGTGCCCGAGAGCGCGGACTGGTACAATTCCGGCTTCCTGATCCTGTGGGGCTCGAACGTGCCCCAGACCCGCACGCCCGACGCCCATTTCTATACGGAAGTGCGCTATCGCGGCGCCAAGAGCGTGGTGATCTGCCCGGATTACTCCGAAGCCTCGAAATTCGCCGATCTGTGGGTATCGGTGAAGCAGGGCACGGATGCGGCGCTGGGCATGGCCATGGGCCATGTCATCCTCAAGGAGTTCCATGTCGATCGGCAGGTGGATTACTTCACCGATTACGCCAAGCGCTATACCGACATGCCGATGCTGGTGCGGCTGGTGCGCGACGACAAGGGCAACCTCGTTCCCGAGCGCTTCCTGCGCGCCTCCGACATGGACAAGGGTCTCGGCGAGAAGAACAATCCGGAATGGAAAACGCTGGCCATCGATGCGCCCTCCGGCGAGATCGTGGTGCCCAACGGCTCCGTCGGCTTCCGCTGGGGCGAGACCGGCAAGTGGAACCTCGACGCGAAGCGCGCCGACGGCAAGGCGGTCGATCTGCGGCTCTCGCTGGCGGGCGCTGAAGACGGTTTCGAGGATGTCGCCTTCCCCTATTTCGGCAATCTCCAGCACGAGCATTTCACCTCGACGGATCATGACAGCGTGCTGTCGCGCCGCATTCCGGTGAAGAAGATCACGACGGCGGAAGGCGAGATGCTCGTCGCCACGGTCTATGACCTGTTCCTGGCCAATTACGGCGTCGATCGCGGGTTCGGCGGCGAGAATGTCGCGACGAGCTTCGACGATGACGCGCCGTATTCCCCCGCCTGGGCGGAGAAGATCACCGGCGTGCCGCGCGACCAGATCATCACCGTCGCGCGCGAATTCGCGCTCAATGCCGAGAAGACCAATGGACGCTCGATGATCATCATCGGGGCGGCGATGAACCATTGGTACCACATGGACATGAACTACCGCAGCGCCATCAACATGCTGGTGATGTGCGGCTGTGTGGGGCAATCCGGTGGCGGCTGGTCGCACTATGTCGGCCAGGAGAAGCTGCGCCCGCAATCGGGCTGGCTGCCGCTCGCCTTCGGCCTCGACTGGGGCCGCCCGCCGCGTCAGCAGAATTCCACCTCGTTCTTCTACGCCCATACCGACCAGTGGCGCTACGAGACCATGGAGGTGAAGGACATCCTCTCGCCCACCGCGCCGGCGGGGCCTTGGGACGGCGCCATCATCGACTACAACATCCGCGCCGAGCGCATGGGCTGGCTGCCCTCCGCGCCGCAGCTCGAGACCAATCCGCTCGCGGTGGCCAGCGCCGCCGAGGCGGCGGGCATGGAGGCGAAGGATTACGTCGCCAAGGCCCTCAAGGACGGTGATCTCAAGCTCTCCTGCGAGGATCCCGACAATCCGAAGAACTGGCCGCGCAACCTCTTCATCTGGCGCTCCAATCTGCTCGGCTCGTCCGGCAAGGGGCACGAGTATTTCCTCAAGCACCTGCTCGGCACCGAACACGGCGTGCTCGGCAAGGATCTCGGCCCCGAGGGCAAGACCCGGGCGAAGGACGTCGTCTGGCACGACAAGGCGCCGGAAGGAAAGCTCGACCTGCTGGTCACCCTCGATTTCCGCATGTCCACCACGGCGGTCTATTCGGATATCGTCCTGCCCACGGCGACCTGGTACGAGAAGAACGATCTCAACACCTCCGACATGCATCCCTTCATCCACCCGCTGACGGCGGCGGTGGATCCGATCTGGGAATCGCGTTCGGACTGGGACATCTACAAGGGCCTCGCGCGCACCTTCTCGCAGGTGGCGCCGGAAGTGCTCGGCGTGGAGAAGGACGTCGTCCTCACCCCGATCCTGCACGACACCCCCGGCGAGATCGCCCAGCCTTTCGACGTCAAGGACTGGAAGAACGGCGATATCGAGCCGATCCCGGGCAGGACCATGCCGCAGGTGACCGTGGTCGAGCGGGATTATCCCAATCTCTACAAGCGCTTCACCGCGCTCGGGCCGCTGATGGAGAAGATCGGCAACGGCGGCAAGGGCATGTCCTGGAACACCGAGCACGAGGTCGAACTCCTGCGTGAGCTCAACGGCACGGTCACCGAGGAAGGCCCGACCAGGGGCATGGCGAAGATCGAAACCGCGATCGATGCCTGCGAGGTCCTGCTCATGCTCGCGCCGGAAACGAACGGCGAGGTCGCGGTCAAGGCCTGGGAGAGCCTCGGCAAATTCACCGGGCGCGAACACGCCCATCTCGCCCTGCCCAAGGAGGACGAGAAGATCCGCTTCCGCGACGTGGTCGCCCAGCCGCGCAAGATCATCTCCTCGCCGATCTGGTCGGGGCTGGAGAGCGAGAAGGTCTGCTACAATGCCGGCTATACGAACGTCCACGAATTCATTCCGTGGCGGACGCTGACCGGGCGACAGCAGCTCTATCAGGACCATCTGTGGATGCGCGCCTTCGGCGAGGGCTTCTGCGTCTACCGCCCGCCCGTCGATCTGCGCACGATCAAGCCGGCCCAGGGCAGCGTGGGCAGCAACGGCGAGACGGAAATCGTTCTCAACTTCATCACGCCGCACCAGAAATGGGGCATTCACTCCACCTATACCGACAACCTCCTGATGCTCACGCTCAGTCGCGGCGGGCCCTGTGTCTGGATCAGCGAAAAGGACGCCCGCAAGGCAGGCATCGTCGATAACGACTGGATCGAGCTCTACAACGTGAACGGGGCGATCTCGGCCCGCGCGGTGGTCTCCCAGCGCGTCAAGGACGGCATGTGCATGATGTATCATGCGCAGGAGAAGATCGTGAACACGCCCGGCTCCGAGATCACGGGCCAGCGCGGCGGCATCCACAATTCCGTCACCCGCGCGATCCTCAAGCCGACCCACATGATCGGCGGCTACGCGCAACTCTCCTACGGCTTCAACTATTACGGCACCGTCGGCGCCAACCGCGACGAATTCGTCGTTGTTCGCAAGATGAGCAGGGTCGACTGGATGGATGACGAAGCCGCCCCGCAATCCAATCAGGCCAACCAGGCCGCTGAATAACAGGTGATGACATGAAAATCCGCGCTCAAATCGCGATGGTGCTGAACCTCGACAAGTGCATCGGGTGTCACACCTGCTCCGTGACCTGCAAGAACGTCTGGACCAACCGGGAAGGCATGGAATACGCCTGGTTCAACAACGTCGAGACCAAGCCCGGTATCGGCTATCCCAAGGATTGGGAGAACCAGGACCGCTGGAACGGCGGCTGGAAGCGCAAGAAGAACGGCAAGATCGAACCGCGTATCGGCTCGAAATGGCGCATTCTCGCGCATATCTTCGCCAATCCCGATCTGCCCGAGATCGATGATTACTACGAGCCCTTCGATTTCGACTACGCCCATCTCCAGGATGCGCCGGAGACGAAGACCTTCCCGACGGCGCGCCCGCGCTCGAAGATTTCGGGCGAGCGCATGCAGAAGATCGAATGGGGGCCGAACTGGGAGGAGATCCTCGGCGGCGAATTCTCCAAGCGCAGCAAGGATTACAACTTCGCCGGCGTGGAGAAGCAGATCTATGGTGAGTTTGAAAACACCTTCATGATGTATCTGCCGCGCCTGTGCGAGCACTGCCTCAACCCGACCTGCGTCGCGGCCTGCCCCTCGGGCGCGATCTACAAGCGCGAAGAGGACGGCGTCGTCCTGATCGACCAGGACAAGTGCCGCGGCTGGCGCATGTGCGTCTCGGGCTGCCCCTATAAAAAGATCTATTACAACTGGTCTTCCGGCAAATCCGAGAAATGCACCATGTGCTATCCGCGCCTCGAGGCGGGGATGCCCACCGTCTGCTCGGAAACCTGCGTCGGGCGCATCCGCTATATCGGCGTCGTGCTCTACGATGCCGATCGGATCGCCGAAGCGGCGGCCATGCCGGACGAGAAGGAGCTCTACGAAGCCCAGCTCGGCGTCTTCCTCGATCCGAATGATCCGCAGGTGATCGCCGAGGCGCGCCGTCAGGGCATTCCCGAGAGCTGGCTCGAAGCGGCGGTCGCTTCGCCCGTCTACAAGATGGCGATGGAGTGGAAGATCGCCTTCCCGCTGCATCCCGAATACCGGACCATGCCGATGGTCTGGTACGTGCCGCCGCTCTCGCCGATCCAGTCCGCCGCCCAGGCCGGCAAGATCGGCCATGACGGCGAGATGCCGGATGTGCGCTCGCTGCGCATCCCGGTGAAATACCTCGCCAACCTGCTCACCGGCGGCAAGGAAGAACCCATCGTCACCTGCCTCGAACGCATGCTCGCCATGCGCGGCTACATGCGCGCCAAGACCGTGGACGGCGTCATCGACGAGAAGCTCGCCGGCGATGTCGGGCTCACGGGCGGGCAGATCGAGGAGATGTACCGCTACATGGCGATCGCGAATTTCGAGGATCGCTTCGTGATCCCGACCACCCATCGCGAACTCGGTGTCGAGGATGCGGCGGACCTGCGCGGCGCCTGCGGCTTCTCCTTCGGCTCCGGCTGCTCGGAGGGCAATCCCAGGACCAATCTCTTCGGCGCGCCCACGGGCAAGCCGCGGAATCCGGTCGAGATGGCGTGAGGAGGAATGACCATGAAAACGCTCAAGGCCCTTTCCGCCCTGCTCGCCTATCCGACCGGCGAATTGCAGCAGGCGATCCCGGATATCCGGGATCTCATCGCCCGCGAGGGCGTGCTGGACGCTCCCGCCCGCGCCGCCCTCGCGCCGCTCCTCGGCCGGCTGGAGGGCACCGATATCTACGAGGCGCAGGAATCCTACATCCTGCTCTTCGACCGCTCGCGCTCGCTCTCGCTGCACCTGTTCGAGCATGTGCACGGCGAGAGCCGCGATCGCGGGCAGGCGATGGTGGATCTGCTCCAGGTCTATGAGGAGGCCGGCTTCACCATCGCGGCGAACGAGCTGCCCGATTTCGTGCCGCTCTTCCTCGAATATTGCGCCACGCGCCCCTCCGCCGAGGCCTGCGCGCTGCTCTCGCAGCCGGCGCATATCTTCATCAGCCTGGGCGAGCGCCTCGGAAAACGGGGATCGGATTACGCGCCGGTCTTCTCGATCCTCGCAGCGCTCGCGAGCGAGAAGCCGCAGCCGGAAGCCTTCGAGGCCATCGTGCCCGATGGCGAGGAGGATCCGCAGGATCTCGAGGCCCTCGATGCGATCTGGGAGGAGGAGGAGGTTCTCTTCGGCCCCGGCGCAGCCAACGAGGAATGCGGGGTCGACAGCCTCGCCGCGAAACTGCGCCAGGCGCGACGTCCCGCGCCGGGTCTCGAAACGCCCGCAACACCCGGTCCGCGCACGGAGATCGTCCACCGCCCGCGCGATCCGTCCATCGGGCCGGCGGCCCGTTGATCACAGAGGATGAGGACAATGGATTTCTTTCTCTTCGGCATCATGCCCTATATCGCGCTGTCCGTGCTGATCATCGGCTCGATCGCCCGCTACGACCGCGCGCCCTATACCTGGAAAGCCGGTTCCAGCCAGTTCCTGCGCCGCAAGCAGCTGGTCTGGGGGTCGGTTCTCTTCCATGTCGGGATCATCATCGTCTTCTTCGGCCATCTCGTCGGCCTGCTGACCCCCGCCTGGCTCTTCACGATGCTGGGCATCAGCTATGGCGTGAAGCAGTTCATGGCGATCGTCGTCGGCGGCATTGCCGGGGCCATGGCGATCGTGGGCGGCGCCATGCTGATCCACCGCCGGCTCTCCGATCCCCGCATCCGCCGGGCGTCGAGCCTTGCCGATACCGGGATCATCATGCTGATCTGGGCGCAGCTCGTGATCGGCATGGGCACGATCCTCGTCTCCGTCCAGCATCTGGATGGCGGTGAAATGGTCAGGTTCATGAACTGGTCGCAGGGCGTGTTCACCTTCCGCACGGATGCCTATCTCGAGGTCGTGGGCGTGCACTGGGTCTACAAGCTGCACATCTTCGTGGGCTTCATGATCTTCATCCTGTTCCCGTTCACGCGCCTCGTGCACATGTTCTCGGTCCCGGTGAAGTATTTCTTCCGCCCCGGCTATCAGGTCGTGCGCTCGAAGAAGATCGATGCCCGCAGCGCGGCGCCCGGCCACAAGGTCCATCCCGCCGAATGATGCGCCTTGCCCGCGCCGGCACGTCCCGGCGCGGGCGATTAGAACCTGTCCGATCCCCTGCCAAGCAGAGAAAGCGAGACCCGTGATGTCCGCCGAGAATTCAGCCCCGTCCGCCGATTGCTCCGTCAAGCCGGATCTTGCGCAATCGGCGCCGCGCAATGTCGTGAAGGTCAACGGCGCCGTGATCTCGCGCGCGATGATCTCCCGCGAGACCCAGAACCATCCCGCCGCCAACCCGGTCGGCGCCTGGAAGCAGGCGGCGCTCGCCCTCGTCATCCGCGAGGCGCTGTCGCAGGAAGTCAAGCGTCTGGGCATCGAGGCCGAGCCGGCCCGCGACGCCGAGGGGCGGCGCGAAACGCCCGACGAGGCCAATATGCGCGCCCTCGTCGAGCGCGAAGTCGCCCTCCCGCAGGCGAGCGAGGAAGAATGCCGGATCTATTACGAAAAGAACCGCGAGCGCTTTCGCGCGCCCACCATCGACGAGGTCAGCCATATCCTGATCGCCGCCGATCCGGCGGACGAGACCGCCTTCGCCGCCGCGCGCGAGAAGGTCGGACACGCCATCGCGCAACTGCGCGAGAGCCCGCAACTCTTCGCCGATCTCGCGCG
>PXAW01000073.1 GCA_003567055.1 Hyphomicrobiales bacterium | reverse complement strand
GCGAGATCGAGCGGCAGCAGGAGCTTTGCGCCGAGCGCTTCGCTGACGGGGGCCACATGGGGCCGCGCTCGCTCGTTCATATAGGTGACGGCGAGTTCGGCGCCGGCTTCCGCGAAGGCGCGGGCGCAGCCGGCGGCGATGGATTTGTCATTGGCGATGCCGACGACGAGGCCGACCTTGCCGGCGAGCGCGCCCGCACCGGATTCTGCCTGGGATTCGTTCCCGGATTCCTGCCGGGATTCGTTCCGGGATTCGTTCCCGGATTCCTGCCGGGATTCCTGCCGGGATTCCTTGCCGATCGCTTCGCTCATGGCCTGGTCCTTTTTGCGGTGCACACAAGCCGCATATGGCGACTTTGCCTGTGCATGCCATCCGGATAAGGCTTATCAGCCTCAGATGACGAGGATAACACGGAGAAACCCCGACCCGGCATCTCCGAAAGATAGGCATTTGCCCGCGTGACGAGCGCTCCGCTGCACGATTTTGATGCGGTGCGGCAAAAATAGGCCGGCATGGCGAAGGGAAAGGCAGCCGGCGACCTGATCGGGCGCTTGCAGTTCCCTCGACCTCGGCTAAAGTCGCGCCCGTAAACGGGGGCAGATCAGGTATGAAGAAGTTATTTTTGGTCCTTGTCGCAGCGGCAGGGCTTTCGGCTTGCCAGACGACGCAGGAAGTCGCGGAAAACATGCGCGGTGAATGGATCGGCCAGCCGGTCGATTCGTTCTTCGTGATGAATGGTCCGCCGGTTTCGGAATATGCGCTCTCGGGCGGGGGCACGATCTATACCTGGCGCGGCGGCGAGGACAGCTTCACGCGGCCGGCGCAGATCCGCAGCACCACCGTCGGCGGGCAGACCTTCGGCTCCTCGCAGACGCGCTCGCGCACCACCCATCCGGGGCCGGGACGAACGGTGACGCGTTCGACGACGACATCCGCCTCGATCGGCTTTCCGGGCCTGACGCAGGATGTGATCGTGCGGCCTGCCGAGCGCGTCGAGCTGGTCTGTGAGGCGCAGATCTCCGTGGACGCCGCAGGTATCATCGAGCAGGTGCGGATCAGCCGCGACACCGAAGGTCGCGGCTTCTCGTTTTCGCGCTGCGCGGAAGTCTTCGGCTCCTGATCGGCGTCGGATTCGGCGGCGAAGTGAGATTGAGCTCTCGAAGCCGACCGGCGCCTCCATTGCGGCGCCGGCGGCATTCCTTCCTTGCGCTTCACACGAAACTCTGGAGCAACCCCGAGCCGACATGTCATCCACAATGGGTCGAATTGAATATCCCGTGGGCAACTGGTGCTGGTCAATATTGCAATTTGAAGTTTCTCTATCGTGTTTTAGGTATTTATGGTGTAATTTTGTTAATCCTTTCCCTGGTGGCGCGTGCCATGCGATGATCGAGCAGGTCGGTTCGCCCCGGAGCAATACGGGCTGCAGAGCCTTGAGATAACCCAGCTGATAGGTTATTGTCGAAATGGTCGTCATCCACCGCGCCCACGGCTTCCGCTTCGTGATCTACACGGCCGATCATGAGCCGGCGCATGTCCATATAACGGGGCCCGGGCAGGCGAAGATCAATCTGGTCGGTGCCGACGGCAGGCCCGAACTGGTCTCGTTTGTGGGGATCAAGCATACCAGATGCGGCGGCTGATGAGCGAGGTCGAAGCGCGGCGAGACGCGTTTCTCGCAGAATGGGAGAGGATCCATGGCAAATCCGACTGACGCCCGGCTCGAGGCTGCCGAAGCCGAAGGCCGGGCCATGCTGGAGAGTGAGCCGCGCGCGGTATCCGCATATTTTGATCATGAGCGCGCGCGGGTCGCGCTCGAGCTGGTGAATGGTTGCGCTTATGTCTTTCCCGTCACCCTCGTTCAGGACCTGGCCGGGGCAAGTGCCGATGAGCTTGCGATAATCGAGGTCGACGGGATGGGCTTCAATCTGCACTGGCCCAGGCTCGACGTCGATCTTTATGTTCCCGCACTCGTGGCGGGCATATTTGGCACCCGCAACTGGATGACGAAGGCTCTCGCCCGTGAGGCCGGGCGCAGAACCTCCGTCGCCAAGGCTTCTGCGTCCCGCATCAACGGCGCCAAGGGCGGAAGACCACGCAAGACAGCCACGCCGTGATGTTCGCGCCTCGTAAACGCGACGGCGTGGCTGCGGGCCGGAAGTGGGCAAGCCTCAAGCCACTCAATCCCGCTTCATGGTGACGTTGAGCGCGGGCTTGGTGTTGATCGTCTGGAAGACCACGCAATAGCGTTCGGTCAGCTTCAGGAGCTGATCGAGCTGCTCCTGTTCGGCATCGGTCTCGACATCGAAGGTGAGATTGATCTCGCGGAAGCCGACCGGGGCCTCCTTGTCGACGCCGAGCGTGCCGCGAAAATCGAGCACGCCCTCGGCATGCACGTCACCGCGCCGGAGTTCGATGCCGAGCGCGGTGGCGACCGCTTTCAGCGTCACGCCGGCACAGGCGACGAGGGCTTCGAGCAGCATGTCGCCCGAACACAGTTCCGCGCCGCTGCCGCCGGTGGCCGGGTGCAGTCCGGCCACGGCCAGAGCACGCCCCGTATCGACCTTGCAGGCGATGCCCTCGGCATCAATCGAGCCTTTCGCGGAGAGCGTGATCAGCGCGGCATCGGCATCGTCGCGATATTGCTGCTTGAGCGGCGCTTGCAGCGCGCGCAGGGCCTGTCCGTCCATGGGGCGTTCCTTTCCTGATATGTCTTCCGGTTAAACCGTTTTGCTGCGCGCGTCACCACCAATGGCCGGCGGCCTGCGCGGCGCGCTCGGTCTGGGGCGGCTGGCGCGCTTCGTCGAGGGCTTCCAGCAACCGGCGCACATCCTGCTCGAATCCCGTGCTCGTCTGCTGGCGGGGGCGGGCGAGGGTGATCGGCAATTCGTCATGGATGCGCCCCGGTCGCGCGCGCATGACGAAGGCGCGATCAGCCAGCGTCACGGCCTCGGAGACGTCATGGGTGACCATCAGCACGATCGGGCGCACATCCTCCCACAGATCGAGCAGGGCCCCGTGCAGGCTCGCGCGGGT
>PXAW01000125.1 GCA_003567055.1 Hyphomicrobiales bacterium | reverse complement strand
GGACAGCTCCGACAATTCGCAGTATTTCGCGCTGGGCTTTGATCTCGACCACGAAGAGATCAACGACTCGTTCAACAGCACGGATGCCTCGACGGAAGACAATTCGATCGACGATTCCTTCAACGATCAGTCCGACAACAGCACCACGACGCTGATGCACGACGCCTATAACGACAAGTCCGACAACAGCACGACCAACGTGCTCCATGACGCCCACAACGACAAGAGCGTCGCAGATTCCTTCAACGACCAGTCGGAGAACTCCATCGACGTGTCGCTCGAGGATATGTGGAACGACAAGTCGAGCACGGCGCACAATTCGTTCAACGAGATCGACCAGTCCAACAATGCGGAAGACTCGTTCAACACCGAGGTTGATATCGGCGTCGACATCGCCGAGAGCTTCAACCACTCGGCTGACAGCCTGGTCGACGGCATGATCGCGGTGGAGAATTCATCCTTTGATGCGATCAGCGCGATCAAGGACGCCCTCAAGGGCGACGGCATGAATCTCGCTTTCTCGGTCAACCAGATCAGCGAGATCATGGACAACGACAAGCTCTACAATCCGTCTGTTTACAGCAACAGCGAATGGGGCCAGCACGCCCATGCCAATGGCGGCGAGGCTTACGGCATCTATGCCAAGGACGGCTTCGGGGTCGAATCCGGCGAGGACATGGCCTTCCAGGCCATCGGCAATGCCGATGCCATCGTCAGCCAGGAGGCGTTCAACCTCTCCATCGCGATGGGCAACAACATCCAGTTCAACGCTCTGGATGCGTCGGTCGTGGGCGGCAATTCCTCGATGACCGCCGGGGACGATCTGGTCGCGTGATCCGCGCCGGACACTGATCTGCATCCTCGCGCGCGCCGCGCGTGCGGGGATGCGTCCGGGACCGGGAGGCCGCCATGAGCATGATTGTCACCACTGAACTGATCTGGCATTTCGCGGGCTATCTGCAGATTTTCAAGACCGTCAACGCCGAGCGCCCGGATTTCGTCGGAGAGACGCCGCCACCGCCGGCACTCGCTTTCGACGAGGACCCGGCGGAATGGATCGAGGCGCCTCCGGGCGATCCCGCCGACGATCTCGCGGCGATGCGCTTCAACCTGTTCCAGGCCGGCCCCGGCGCGCCGTTCACGAGTGAATGGTTCGAAGGGCGCGACTTCGCCTCCTTTCTGCCGCTACCCGCCTTCTTCAGCCCGCTGATGCCGTTCGTGATGAGCGTTCAGGGCATCGCGACCGGGGCGCTGATGCTGATGAGCCGCGAAACCGGCCCGCTCTACAAGATCAGCTTCGGCTCCGGCGGCGACAACCGGCTGATCGAGCTCGCCCAGTCGAACACGCTCACCGATATCGACACGCTGCTCGCCATCGATCTCCTCGCCGACACGCGCATCTCGCAGGAGAGCGCGCTCGTGCTGACGGAGATGATGGGCGAGGCCCGCGACGCGATGCCCGTCTGGGCGAGCGATCTGCCGGCGCAGGGCATATCCTTTCCAGCCTTCCTCGTTGCGGAGGCGCAGGCGGCTTTCGCTGCGCAGAACGAGGCTGAGCCAGACGAAACCACCGCACCCGCCGCACGCGAGGGCGTCTTCCTCGACGGCGCGCTTATCGATGCCGATGACGCGCCGGAATCGCCGCTGACCGCGCTGTCGCTCTCCGGGGCGCTCGACCCCGATGTGGAGACGGGCGCGGAGATCCAGCTGATGGCGCGCCCGGCCCCCGATGCGTTCGGCACGGCGGCGGCGAGCGGTGGCAATGTGCTGGTCAATGAAGCCGCGTTGATCGACGCGCTCATCCCCGCGCGCACGCTCGCCGTGATGGGCGATGTCTTCCAGCGCGATGCCATCATGCAGATCAACGTGCATTCCAATACCGACATCGTGGCGATGAACGGCGCGATCCAGTCGGCGATGAAGGGTGCGGGGCATAACGACACGGTCACCAATCTGGCGAGCGTCACCCACAATCCGGTGACGCTGCCCGCCGCGACCGGGCTCAATCCGAACGGGCTTATCGTCAATGTCGATATCGCCGATCAGGACATTTTCGACGTCAAGACGCTGTTCCAGCAAAACCTCGCCGATGACGGCGACAGGATCTCCTGGGGCGGCACCGATGCCTGGTCGATGATGGGCTTCGGCGGCAATATCCAGGCCAATGCCGCGCGGCTGCTCGATCTCGGCAAGAGCTATGATCTCGTCGTGGTGATGGGCAGCTATTACGCGCTGAATTTCATCGGCCAGATCAACATCCTCAACGACGACGACATCGTCGCCCTGTTCGGCCCGCCCGGCGGCGCCGCGCTCGAATACCGCTCCGAGCCCAACACCGTCTTCAACGAGGCGCGGATCGACAAGCGCGGCGAGCAGGACTGGACCGCGATGAACCCGGATGCGGCCGATCTCTTCGCCAGGCTCGCCGCCGGCGAGGATCCCGGCATGGAAGCTTTCGCCGGAATCTCCGGCGCCGCGACAGGGCAACTCGACATCCTCGTGGTGACGGGCGACTGGTACGACGTTTCCGTGATCTGGCAGGTCAACATGCTGTCGGACCGCGATTTCATCGTGATGAGCGGCGATGAAGAGGGCGAGGTCGTCACCGGCGGCAATCTGCTCGTCAACAACGCCACCATCGTCGATTTCGGCGCCTTCCACGCCCAATATGCGGGCGGCGAGGTCTATCAGGACCTGATGCTGTACCAGGCCAATATCGCCTATGACAGCGGCGAGCCGATGATCGCCCAAGGCGATGGCGAGGGCGATACGCAGATGCTCGCCACCGAATTCATCGCATTTCTCGACGAGGAACTGGTCCACGAGGACGCTGTCGCGCCGGCACCATCGGTAGCGCTCCAGCATGAGGATGCGTTCGGCTCGGTCATGGCCTGAGCCGCAGAGGGTCATGGGGGAAGGTGGTCAAACGGGGGGCACCATGAACAAGCTCGGCAACAGTTTCGCGCCGGATCCGGCGCAGGGATCCGGCAGCCAGGAGGCGGGGATGAGCGCGCTCGAGCAGGATATCCGGCTACGCG
>PXAW01000597.1 GCA_003567055.1 Hyphomicrobiales bacterium | reverse complement strand
GCGGCGATCCCGCCGCTCACGCGCATGCGGATCCCGCCCTGGTTTTCGCAGCCACACCCGATGAAGCCTGGCTCGCCGGTTTCATCGCCGGCAACCGCCACGGCACGGGCATTCGCCCCACCCTCACCGCCATGCTCGCAGCGATTCGCGGCGAAGCGTTCTACGCCACGCTGGTGCAGGACGGCGCACCCTGCGGCTATGGGCTCGCGGTGATCGAGCGCGGCTGTGTCGGGCTGTTCGATATCCTCATTGAAGAGCGCCTGCGCGGGCGCGGTTTGGGGCGCAGGCTCGTCGCCGGCATGCTGGACGAGGCGCTGCGCCGTGGCGCGGGCGCGGCCTATCTGCAGGTTCTGGAGACGAATGCCGCTGCCATCGCGCTCTATCGCCGGCTGGGTTTTGCCGATTCCTATGGCTACGCCTATCGCATCCCGGCGGCGTGAACGGGGGATCGCCCCGGACCGGCAGCGCTCGCCGTTCCGACGGATCGATGCGCTATACTGCGATATTGTCGATCAGCCGCGTCGCACCGAGTTTCGCCGCCGCGAGCAGGCGGCGCGGGCGGGCCGGGTCGGGCTCCCCGAGCGATTCGGCATCGCGCAGGGCGAGGTAATCGACGGCGAAACCCGCTTTCGCGAGCGCTTCCACTTCGCGGGCGAGTATGGTTGCGGGATCGTCGCCGTTGCCGATCGCCTTCGCGCAGCGCTGCATCGCGGCGTGGAGCTGCGGCGCGCGCGCACGCTCATCGGCTGCGAGATAGCGGTTGCGCGATGACAGGGCGAGGCCGTCGGCTTCGCGCACCGTCTCGCCGCCGAGGATCGCGACGGGAATGAAGAGATCCGCGACCATGCGCATGATCACCTTCAATTGCTGATAATCCTTCTCGCCGAACAGCGCCATATCGGGGCCGCATTGCAGGAGGAGCTTGGCGACGACTGTGGCGACCCCGCGAAAATGGCCGGGCCGCACGGCATCCTCCAGACCTGCGGCGGCGGGGCCTTCCAGCGAAATCATGGAGGACGAGCCCGGCGGATACATCTCCTGGGCCTGTGGCGCGAAAACGAGGTCCGCGAGCGGCGCCAGCGCCGCGCAATCGGCTTCGAAAGTGCGCGGATAGCGCGCGAGATCCTCGCCGGGGCCGAACTGGGTTGGGTTCACGAAGATCGAGACGACGACGCGATCGGCCTTTGCCCGTCCCTGCCGCACCAGCGAGAGATGGCCCTCGTGCAGCGCCCCCATGGTCGGGACCAGCGCGATGCGTTCCCCCGCCCCCCGCCATTGCGCGACGTTGGCACGCAGGGCGGCGACGTCTTCCGCGATCGGCGGCGACGGGCGCGCAGAACCGGGTGTGGCGGTGGGATCGGGCATCGCTTCCTTCCTCGGGCGCAGCGGCAGCCGGGCAAATGCGCCGCCGCATGGGCATGCCCATGCCATATCAGAGCCGTCCCCGCCCGCAAATCCCCGATGGCGAAGCCGGCATTCACCGCGTCCGCGACTTCGGCGCGAACAGCCCATGATCAAGCTGGCCCGCAGCCGGGCTTCATGCTAAATGATCCGCAACGGCCCCGTAGCTCAGCAGGATAGAGCATCAGATTCCTAATCTGAGGGTCGCGCGTTCGAATCGCGCCGGGGTCGCCATTTTGCCGCATCCGCTTCGAACGACGCTCCGTTCGCCAACCCGCACCCGCTATCGCGCATCCAGGTGCTGCCTGATCAGGCTGCATCGATTCAGATAATCGGTGACGGCACGGATGCGTGTGGTGTGGCGCAGATCGGGATGGATCAGCATCCAGAGCTCGACATCAAGGGCGGTGATCATGGGTCCGATGCGGGTCAGTGCGGGATCCGCTTCGGCGAGATAGGCTGGTAAAACGGCGATCCCGGCGCCGGCGCGGGCGGCGGCGTGTTGTCCGAGAACGCTGTCGGACCAGGACCGGCACAGCTTGTTGTAACCCTGGGCCGCCATCCAGCCATGCAGCGCGGGATATGCAAGCGAACGGCTCGGCCCGATCCAGGGCGATTCATGCAGGTCTCCGCGTGCCCTGGCATCCGCCGCCATCGCCGAAGGCGCGTAGACCGCCTGTCTGATCAGGCCGAGCTTGCGCCCCACCAGATGCGGGTCGGGCGCCGAAGTCGGGCGGATCGCGATATCGGCCTCGCGAAAGGCGAGATCGGAGATGTCGTTCGAGACGTTGATCTCGAGTGTGATGTCCGGCTCGGTCTCACGCAAGCCGGCCAGTGCCGGCGCGAGCAGGCCGAAGAGCAGGCTGTCCGTCGTCGTGATGCGGACATGGCCGGAGGGGCGCAGGTCGGCCCCGGCGAGCCGGCGCTCGGTGTCGCGGGTGAGTTCGGTGATGCGGCGCGCCGTGGCGATGATCTCCTCGCCGGCGGCGGTCGGACGGTAGCCGGTGCGCAGACGTTCGAACAAACGCACGCCGATTTTCTTCTCGACCGCGTTGATGCGGCGAAACAAGGTGGGATGGCTCGTCGACAATGGCTTCGCCGCCCCGGTCAGGGAGCCCGCCTCGGCAATGGCGAGCACGATCCTGTAATCACCCCAGTCGAGGATGTCGTTCATATTTGAAAGACCAGCTTGCTCGGACGTCGGTTTCATAGAGCTTATGTGAACGATAGAAGCGATGGCAACAGCTTTTTCTTTCCGCCTATCGACGGGTCCGAAGCAATGCATGCGCATATCGTCCACGCCCATCCCGAACCCTCATCCTATAACGGTGCGCTCACCCGGGCCGCTTGCGACGCCCTGATCGATCAGGGCGCTTCGGTCAGCGTGAGCGATCTCTACGAGGCGGGTTTCGATCCGGTCGAGCGTGGCGCGCATTATGCCGACAGACTGGACCCGGACACCTTCGTCCCGCTGGCCGAGCAGCGCCATGCCGCGCGTAAAGCCGCTCTCGCACCGGAGATCGCCCGCGAGATCGCGGCACTGGAACGCGCAGATCTTCTCATCCTGCAATTCCCGCTATGGTGGCACGGGCCACCGGCCATCCTGAAGGGCTGGATGGATCGCGTCTTCGTCAATGGC
>PXAW01000384.1 GCA_003567055.1 Hyphomicrobiales bacterium | reverse complement strand
CGGTGAAATGCCGCGCCCGCAGGAATACTGGCGCATCTACTGGGATTTCGTCGCAGCCGGGGACGCCGCGCCGCGCCCGGCGGATCGCACGATCGCGCTGCAGGACCTGATGCGCGAGGCCGGTTTCACCGAGGCCGAATTCGATCTTCTGACGCAGGCCCAGAACAATTCCGACGGGCTCGTGGCGCTGGAGACGCAGGCGATGAACGCGGTCAAGGGACTTTTTGCGGATGAGAATGGCGAATACACCCTCCAGGGCGAGCCCGACATGACCTTTGCGGCGCGCCTCCTGCATTCGCCGCAATATCACCGCTACAAGGCCGAGATCATGGCGCCGGTCGATGCGTTCTTCGTCAGTATGACCCAGCGCACCACCGCAGCCGTCGAGGCGGCGCAACAGCAGGCGCGCTTTGCCGGAATGCTGATCGCAGCCGCGCTCCTCATGCTGGCCGGCAGCGTCGGCTTCACCATCTGGAGCCTCGTCTCGCGGGTGTCGCGTCCGCTGGGCGATCTCAGCGGCGTGATGACACGGCTGACGCGCGGCGAGAGCGATCTCGCGGTGCCCGGCATCGGGCGCAGCGACGAGATCGGGCAGATGGCGCAGAGCGTGCAGTATTTCCGCGACGGGCTGGCCGAGCGCGAAAAGCTGCGCGCCGAACAGGAACGCGAGCAGGCGAGCCGGCTCGCCAAGGGGCAGAAGCTCGAACAGGCGATTGCCGGTTTCGAGAAGACCATTGCCGGAATCGTGCGCAGCCTCTCCGGCTCCGCGACGCAGATGCAGGAATCGGCGCAGGGCATGGCGAGCCTCGCCGAGCGTGGCGCGCAGCGTTCCGCCAGCGTCGCCGCCGCGACCGAGGAAGCCAGCACCAATGTGCAATCCGTCGCCGCCGCGACGGAGGAGCTCACCGCCTCGATCAGCGAGATCGGGCGCCAGGTCGAGAGCTCCAGCCAGTCCACGGAACGCGCTGTCGCGGAGGTCAGCCGGGCCGAGACCACGATGCAGGGGCTCTCGGCTTCCGCGCAGAAGGTCGGTGACGTGATCTCGCTGATCCAGGCCATCGCCGAACAGACCAATCTGCTCGCCCTCAACGCCACGATCGAGGCGGCGCGGGCCGGCGATGCGGGCAAGGGCTTCGCCGTCGTCGCAGCCGAGGTGAAGAACCTCGCCAGCCAGACGCAACGCGCGACGGAGGATATCGCTGATCAGATCACGGCGATCCAGAGCGCGACGCAGGAGGCCGTCAGCGTCATCACCGGGATCGCCGGTGCCGTCAGCGAGGTCAACCAGACCGCCTCTTCGATCTCCTCCTCGGTGCAACAGCAGGCGAGCGCCACGCACGAGATCAACACCAATGTGCAGCAGGCGGCGGCGGGGACCGGCGAGGTCGCCAACCATATCGCCGGCGTGAACGATGCTTCGCGCGAGACCGGCGATGCGGCCACGCGCATGCTGGCCTCCGTGGAGGAATTGTCGCAGCAGGCGAAGACGCTCAGCGGCGAAGTCGAGCGTTTTCTCGGCGATATCCGCGCCGCCTGAGGCGTCTGAGCGCCCCGATTTCGGCCACCGACCCCGCCATTGCGACAGTGATGGCGGGGTTTGCCGTTCGAGACGCTTTATTCGCGCGCGCGGGCTTGCTACAAGCCGGGCGACAACACGGTTCAGGAACCAGATGATGACGGGTCGATACGGCCATGACGGGCGGCGAATTACCGGCCCGGCCCTCGCTCGATACGCCTTCACGCAAGGCGGCGAGGGGCCGGGAACGATACTTTGTGCCCGATTTTCATGAAGATGACGCTCCCGCGATCCGCCGGTGAGCCGCAAGGTTGAAACAGATGTCCGACAAGCCCGACAATGCGCCCGAATCCGCGCCCGTCAACGACGCGCCCGATTACGCTTCCACCCTCTACCTGCCGCAGACGGAATTCCCGATGCGCGCCGGCCTGCCCAAGCGCGAGCCGGAATTCCTCGCCCGCTGGCAGGAGATCGATCTCTATCGCAAGCTGCGCGAACAGGGGACGCGCGAGAAGCGCGACCGCTTCGTGCTGCATGACGGCCCGCCCTATGCCAACGGCAACATCCATATCGGGCACGCGCTCAACAAGATCCTCAAGGATCTGATCGTGCGCTCGCAGCAGATGCTGGGCAAGGATTCGAACTACGTCCCCGGCTGGGATTGCCACGGCCTTCCGATCGAGTGGAAGATCGAGGAGCAGTATCGCGCCAAGGGACAGGACAAGGACGCCGTCGACAAGGTGGAATTCCGCAAGGAATGCCGTGTCTTCGCCGACAAATGGATCGATGTGCAGCGCGAGGAATTCAAGCGCCTCGGCGTGACCGGCGACTGGGACGACCCGTATCTCACCATGAGCTACGACGCGGAAGCGCAGATCGCCCGCGAGATCATGAAATTCGCCCGCTCCGGCCAGCTCTATCGCGGCTCCAAGCCCGTGATGTGGTCAGCCGTCGAGAAGACGGCCCTGGCCGAGGCGGAGGTCGAGTATCACGAGAAGACCTCGCATACGATCTGGGTGAAGTTCCCGGTGATCGCCACGGATGATCCGGCGCTGGCGGACGCGTCCGTCCTGATCTGGACCACGACCCCCTGGACCATCCCCGCCAACCGCGCCATCGCCTATGGCGCGCATATCGCTTACGGGCTCTACCGCGTCACCGGCGCGCCGGAGGAGAACTGGGCGAAGACCGGGGATCTCTACGTCATCGCCGATGCGCTGGCCGAGGAGATCTTCAAGGCCGCGCGCGTCGAGAGTTTCGAGCGCGTCGCCGCCGTCGATCCGGCTGTGATCAAACGCTGCTCGCATCCCTTCCGTGGCCTCGACGGGGCGGATGGCTATTGGGATTTCGACGTCCCCGTCCTGCCCGCCGATTACGTCACGGATGATGCCGGTACCGGCTTCGTGCATACGGCGCCGGGCCACGGCGCGGATGACTATGTGACGTATCTCAAGCACAAGCCGGTCTTCGCCGATTGCGGCACCACCGAAGTGCCGCATACGGTGGCCGAGGATTCGAGCTATT
>PXAW01000333.1 GCA_003567055.1 Hyphomicrobiales bacterium | reverse complement strand
GCCGAAGAGCGGGATCGCCGTCAGGGCGAACACCATGGCGACACCGCCACGTTTGTCCCGGCAAAACTCGAAAATTGCACCACCTGCCTTCATCTGAGGACGAAAACGTTCCCGAAAATTCATCAGGGGTGAATAACGCAATTTTAAGCGAAAGCGCATCACTTCCGCTGCGTAAAGTTAATGATGCTTTCATGCATATTCGTAGTGACTATGATTTACGTGCAGGATCAGGATCGTATATTTGCTGCACAACCCTGCGTAAATCGGAGATTTTGGCAGGGGAAATAGCAAAATAGAAAGCGCCGTTTCGTTCCGCGCGCAAAAGCAATACAACATAAAGCCGATGATCCTGACATGAATACAACTGAGGGGCCGGATTTTCCGCCAGCGGGCGCGCCCAGGACTCGCCAGAGACACGCTCCCCTGCACCTCCCCCGAAAACCCATGGCATTTCCCGCCCAGATCCCCCATATAGCCCTTTGATCACCATCGAAAGCGAAGCCATGAGCGCATTGGCCGGCAGGCGATTTCTGAAGATGAACGGGCTGGGTAACCGGATCGTCGTGCTCGATCTGCGCGGCACGGCGATCGCGGTCTCGGCGCAGGAGGCGCGCGCCGTCGCGGCGCATCCGCGTTCGCCCTTTGACCAGCTGATGATCATCCATGATCCGCGCGGACCGGGCGCCGACGCCTTCATCCGCATCATGAACAATGACGGCTCGGATGCCGGCGCCTGCGGCAACGGCATGCGCTGCGTCGCCTGGGCGCTTTGCGTCGATCCGCCGATCAGCGGCGGCATCGCCCGCGACCATCTGCGGCTGGAAACACGGGCCGGCATGCTCGAAGCCTGGATGCGCGACGAGACCAGCTTCACCGTCGATATGGGCGCGCCGCGCTTCGACTGGCAGGACATTCCCCTGCGCGATCCGTTTCCCGATACCCGCTATATCGAATTGCAGGCCGGGCCGATCGATGCGCCGGTTCTGCATTCGCCCTCGGCGGTCAATATGGGCAATCCGCATGCGGTCTTCTTCGTCGATGATCTCGACGCCCATGATCTCGCCCGGTTCGGGCCGATGCTGGAGAACCACCCGATCTTTCCCGATCGGGCCAATATCTCGCTGGCACAGGTGCTCTCGCCGCATCATATCCGGCTCAAGGTCTGGGAGCGTGGTGCCGGCTTGACGCTGGCCTGCGGATCCGCCGCCTGCGCGGCGCTCGTCGCGGCTGCCCGGCGCAAGTTTACCATGCGCGAGGCGCGGGTGAGCCTGCCTGGCGGCGATCTTGACATCGTCTGGCGGGAGAGCGATTCCCACGTGCTGATGACCGGGCCGGTCGAATTCGAATGGGAAGACCGGTTCCCGGCAGAGATTTTCGCCGGCGCCGCCTGAGCGTTGTGTACCTGTGGGCAGGCCCGCAGGACGGCAGGACAAGAGGATCACAGGATCGCATGACGCGCCTGCCGCCACGCGCTCCGCAAGAGGTAACGATACACGGCCCATGAGCATCGATCTCGTCACATTCGGCTGCCGGCTCAACACCTACGAGTCCGAGGCGATGGAGCGCCAGGCCCGCGAGGCCGGGCTCGATGATGCCGTCATCGTCAATACCTGCGCGGTAACGGCTGAGGCTACCCGCCAGGCCCGCCAGAGCATCCGCCGCATCGCCCGCGAGCGCCCCGGGGCGCGCATCATCGTCACCGGCTGCGCCGCCCAGGTCGAACCCGAGACCTTCGCCGCCATGCCGGAAGTGGCGCAGGTCGTGGGCAATCACGAGAAGATGCAGGCCGAAACCTGGCAGAAGCTGCAGGCTTTCGGCATCGGCGAGAGCGAGAAGGTCATCGTCGACGACATCATGGCCGTGCGCGAGACCGCCTCGCATCTGATCGATGGCATGAAGGGCCGCACGCGCGCCTTCGTGCAGGTGCAAAACGGCTGCGACCATCGCTGCACCTTCTGCATCATCCCCTATGGTCGCGGCAATTCGCGCTCGGTCCCGATGGGCGTCGTCGTCGAGCAGATCCGCACGCTTGTGGAGAACGGCACCCGCGAGGCGGTGCTGACCGGGGTCGACATCACCAGCTACGGCAAGGATCTGCCCGGTGAGCCGCGCTTCGGCACCCTGGTGCGCGCCATCCTGCGGCACGTGCCCGAGCTTGAGAGGCTGCGCATCTCATCGATCGATTCCGTCGAGGCGGATGACGATCTGATGCGCGCGCTCGCCGAGGAGGAGCGGCTGATGCCGCATCTGCATCTCTCGCTCCAGGCGGGCGACGACATGATCCTCAAGCGCATGAAGCGCCGGCATCTGCGCGCCGATGCGATCCGCTTCTGCGAGGAAGCGCGGCGGCTGCGCCCGGATCTCGTCTTCGGCGCCGACATCATCGCAGGGTTCCCGACCGAAACCGAAGCGATGTTTGCAAATTCCCTCGCGCTCGTGGATGCATGCGATCTCACGCATCTGCACGTCTTCCCCTTCTCGCCCCGCCCCGGCACGCCGGCGGCGCGCATGCCGCAGGTCGATCGCAAGCTGGTGAAGGAGCGTGCTGCGCGCCTGCGGACCAAGGGGGCGCAGGCGCTGCGGCGCCATCTCGAGGCCGAGATCGGCCAGACCCGCAGCGTCCTGACCGAAACCGCCGATACCGGGCGCACCGAGGGCTTCACGCCGGTCCGCTTCGCCGCTCCGGTCGCCCCGGGCGAGATCCGGGCCGTCACCATCGCCGCCCATGACGGGCGCATGCTGCACGCCTGAAGGCGGTCGCCGCTCCCCGGATCTTTTTGCGCCGCAGCTTCGACCAATGGCGGGCTGGCATTTCGCATATTTTTGATGTGCAATACAGGCAAGCACGACACAAGGTCGTATGATGCCCTGCGCGAAGACGTGCACGGGAACGGGATCATTCTCTCCACGGGCGGAGAGACGGGCGGAGACGAAGGATGACGCGAGCGTTTCTACCCCTCATTCCCTCCCCTCTGGGGAGGGAGGCCGGGCGCGCGTTTCAGGAACCAGCGGAGATGCCATGCTGCCGCAGCGTCTGATGG
>PXAW01000473.1 GCA_003567055.1 Hyphomicrobiales bacterium | reverse complement strand
GTCGTCTGGTGAAGGAAAAGCGCGCGACCATGACGCAGGATGCCGGCGGCGCGGTGTATCGCCCGCGCCCGCCCCTGCGCGGGCTCGCCTTCGCCGGCGACTGGATCGGCCCGCTTCCCGCCACCATCGAGGCGGCAGTGCTTTCGGGGCGGGATGCGCTGGCGCAGATCACGAGGGAGCGCCCATGACGCGTCCGCTCACCGTCCTGCTGGCCAATCCCCGCGGCTTCTGCGCCGGGGTCGATCGCGCCATCGCGGCGGTGGAGGATCTGCGCGCGATGACGGAACGCCCGGTCTATGTCCGCCACGAAATCATCCACAATGCCCGCGTCGTCGACGACATGCGCCGGCGCGGCGTGCATTTCGTCGATGAAATCGCAGAGATCCCCGACGAGGCCGTGACGGTCTTCTCCGCGCATGGCGTCTCGCGCGCGGTCGAGGAAGAGGCGCAGGCGCGCGGGCTCGACGTGATCGACGCCACCTGCCCGCTGGTGCGGCGCGTCCATGTCGAGGGCCGCCGCCATGCCCGCGAGGGGCGCGCGGTGATCGTCATCGGCCATCGCGACCATGTCGAGGTCGAGGGTATTCTCGGCCAGATCGACGGCGAGACCCATGTCGTGGCGAGCCGCGCGGATGTGGCCGCGCTCACCGTGAGCGACCCGCAGCGCCTCGCCTATGTGACGCAGACGACGCTCTCCGTGGACGATACACGCGACATCATCGCGGCCCTGACGGCGCGCTTCCCCGCGATCATCGGCCCCGATGTCAAGACGATCTGCTATGCAACGCAAAACCGCCAGGGCGCGGTGCGCATGCTCGCCGAGCGGGCCGAGCGCTTCATCGTCTGCGGCGCGCGCAACAGTTCCAATACCAACCGCCTGCGCGATGTCGCCCGCTTCCTCAACCGCCCGGCCCTCCTGGTCGAGGAAGCGCATGAGCTCGATGAGGATTTCATCGCGCAGGCCCAGACGATCGGCGTCACTGCCGGGGCCTCCGCGCCGGAGGTGATCGTGCAGGAGGTTCTGGAGAGGCTGGCCGGCTGGCGGCAACTGCATGTGGAAGAAGTGACGCTGACGCGTGAGACGACGCAATTCGCGCCGGTCGATCTCGGTGCCCTGCGACGCGATCCGGGGTGAGCGGTGATCCCGCAGCTTTTCCCTGCACGAAAAACTCATTCGCCGACACTCTTGCTGCGCAATGCGCGCGAGGCACTAAACTGGCGCGTGAATCGAAACCCTTGAGGCGAGGAAGAGCCCCATGTCCGAACTGAAATCACGCATCGCGCAGCGTATCGTCGCCGCGACGCTGAAAGCCGCCCGCGAAGCCTCGCTCCAGCCCGTCGCGGTCGCCGTCTATGATGCGCGCGGCGCCCTCAAGGCCTTCCAGGCCGAGGACGGCACCAGCCTCAAGCGCGGCGAGATCGCCATGGGCAAGGCCTATGGGGCGATCGCGCTGGGCGTCCCTTCACGCACGGTCGGCACCATGGCGGTGGATCGCCCGCATTTCATCGCGGCTGCGAGCCATATTGTCGACGGCCCCCTCGTGCCCGCACCCGGCGGTGTCCTCATCCGCGACAGGCGCGGCGCCCTCCTCGGCGCAGTCGGCGTCTCGGGCGATCTCTCCGACAAGGACGAAGCCGCAGCCCTGGCCGGCATCGCCGCCGTCAGCCTCACGGCGGATGCGGGGACCTGAGCGGGCGGAGATTGCGTGATCCGTCCGGCGCAAATGCGTCTTCCCCACAGGTGAGCCCCGGCCCAGTATGATGCGGTCGCCCATGGCGGCGGTATCGGGCGGGGCGAGGATGAGCGCGCAGGTTTCACGACCGGACGATCTGAACAAGGCCGTGCTCTACATGGTTCTCGCCGCATCGCTGATCCCGATGCTCAATGCGGGCGCCAAGTATCTCACCGAAGATTACAGCGTGCTCCAGATCACCTGGGCACGCTATGCCGGGCATTTCGTCTACATGCTGATGGTGTTCGTGCCCTATCGCGGGCTCGCGCTTTTGCGCTCGCAACAGATCCCGCTACAGCTCCTGCGCTCCAGCCTGCTGTGCATGGCGACGCTGATCTACATCACCGCGCTCGCCTTCGTGCCGCTGACCACCGCTGCGGCGATCAGTTTCACCGCCCCCTTCATCGTCACCGCCTTCGCCCCGTTCATTCTGGGCGAGCGGGTCAGCCTGCGGCGCTGGATCGCGATCACGGTGGGATTTGCCGGCGCGCTGATCGTGATCAGGCCGGGAGAGGGCATGAACCTGGCCGCGCTCCTCGTCTTCGGCAGCGCCGCTTCCGCCGCTTTCTACCAGCTGCTCTCGCGCAAGCTCGCCGCCGGCGATCCGGCGGATACCTCGATCACCTATATCGCCGTGACGGGCTTCCTGCTCACCAGCCTGCCCCTGCCCTTCATCTGGCAGACGCCCGGAAGCACGCTCGACTGGTTGCTGTTTGCGAGCCTCGGCTTCTTCGGCGGGTTCGGCCATTATTTCCTGGTGCGGGCTTTTGAGGTTGCCCCCGCCCCCTTCGTCTCGCCCTTCAACTATCTCCAGCTCGCCGGGGCGGTGCTGCTGGGATGGGTGGTGTTCGGGCAACTGCCGGACCTGTTCGTCTGGCTCGGCTCGGCCATCATCATCGGCAGCGGCGTCTATATCCTCTATTCCGAGCGCACGAAGGGCATCCCGGTACGCACCGGGCCGCTGCGCTGACCGGCGCAGGCCGCATGATCAGGCCTCCGCTTGTGCCGCCTGCTGACGCATGGCGTCGAGACGCGCCGAGAGCGCCGTCAGATCGCTGGTGAGCCGCTGCAATTCGCCCATATCCCAGCCATCCAGCAAGTGTGCGAAGGCGGGCGAAAACGCCCGCTGCACCTCCTCCAGATGCCACAGCCCCTGCGCCGTGATGCGCACCGGGCGATTGCGCTGATCCACCGCATCCCGCGCGATCTCGACGAGACCCATGCCGGCGAATTTCTGCACGGCCTTGGTCGCGGCGGATTGGGTGAGATCGACCGCGCGGGCGATGTCGGAAACACGGGTCGGCCCGCC
>PXAW01000013.1 GCA_003567055.1 Hyphomicrobiales bacterium | reverse complement strand
GAGCCGCAGGACTTCACCGCGAAGACATGGGAGGCCCTCAAGGGGGCCGGCAGGCTTCCCGCCGCCTGGAAGGGTGTTCCCTTTTCCCCTCGCCGCGACGAGGTCGGCCGCCCCGTGCCGAACATCACGCTCAAGGTGCCCACCGGTGGAGGCAAGACGTTCCTGGCCGCGAACGGCGTCTCGCGGGTCATGTCCCGCTACCTCGGCGTGAACACCGGGTTCGTCCTGTGGATCGTCCCGAACGAGGCGATCTACAGCCAAACCCTGAAACACCTGAAGGACCGTCGCCACCCGTACAGGCAGACGCTGGATCGTGCCGCGGCGGGGCGAGTCAGGATCATGGAAAAGTCCGACCGGCTGCATGCGCGGGACGTCGAAAGCCACCTCTGCGTGATGGTCCTGATGCTGCAAAGCTCGAACCGGCAGGACAAGGCCACGCTGCGCATGTTCCGCGACCGCGGCGACGTCCACGGCTTCTTCCCGCCGGAAGGCGACCAGAGCGCCCACGCTGAGCAGATCAGGCGCGTCCCGAACCTCGACGCCTACGACGACCTCTACCCGATGGTGAAGGACTCGCTGGGCAACGCCCTGCGCCTGATCCAGCCCATCGTCGTCATGGACGAAGGCCAGAAGGCCACCTCCGACCTCGCCTTCGAGACGCTGTATGGCTTCAACCCGCTCTTCGTCATGGAGCTGACCGCGACGCCGAAGCGCGTGGCGGCCCGCGAGGGAGATAATCCTCGCCCCGCGCGCGACCCCAATGTCCTGGTCGAGATCACTGGCCGCGAAATCCACGACGAGGGGATGATCAAGATGCCCCTCAATCTGGACCCTCGCCAAGGGACCGACTGGCGCGCGACGCTGGCCGCCGCGAAGGGGCACCTCGATGAGGTGACGGCGGCGGCAGACGCATTCAGAGCCGAGACAAGCAGGTACATCCGGCCGATCATGCTGGTGCAGGTCGAGCGCACCGGCAAGGAGCAGCGCGAGGCGGGTCTGGTCCATGCTGAGGACGTGCGCGAATGGCTCCTCTCGGTCGGGGACAAGGAAAGCCAGATCGCGGTGAAGACGGCAGAACAGAACGACCTGCGCCAGCCTGAGAACCTCGACCTTCTATCGGAGCGCAATGACGTTCGCGTCATCATTACGAAGTCCGCGTTGCAAGAGGGCTGGGACTGCCCCTTCGCGTACGTCCTGTGCTCGCTCGCCGCCTCGCGAAACCTTGCGGCCATGACCCAGCTTGTCGGCCGAATCCTTCGTCAGCCCCACGCCCTCAAGACCGAGGTGGATCTCCTCGACGAATGCTACGTCGTGACTCATCACGCCGAGACCGGACGCGTCGTCGATGCGATCCGCAAGGGGCTGGAGGGAGACGGACTGTCGGATCTCGTCCTGAACGTATCGGGAGAGGCTGGTGGTGGAGGCGCCGGCGGCGGAACGCGCACCATCAGGCGCCGTCCAGAATTCGAGACCACGGAGATCTTTCTTCCGGAGGTCTTCTGGTGCGATGGAGATGAGGTTCGACCACTAGACTACGAGACAGACCTGCTCTCGCGAGTTATGTGGGAGCTTTTCGACCCGTCTGACGTGATCGCGCGCATTCCCGAGACCGGCTCCGCAAAGGGTGGTCAGATGCGGCGATTGAGCCTCCGCGACGACGGCGATGGTTTCGAAGAGGCGGCGATCGGCGAAGACAGGCGCGAGACGCTCGCCTTCGACCCAATTTACGCGGTCCGAGCGCTCATGGATCTTGCGCCGAACCCGTTCGTCCTCCGAGACATTGTGGGCGCTACCCAAATCGGCTTAGAGCATCGGGGGCTATCCGAGGACAGGATCGGCCAGGCTACAAGCCTGATTATCGAAGAACTCCGGCGCGATCTCGAAAAATTCCGAAACGGAGAAGCAGAAACGCTTTTTCGAGATGACGTGCGCGCTGGCCGCATCCGTTTCCGCCTTCGGCTCGATGGTCGTAACTGGCGCATGCCGAAGCGAATGGAAACCGGGCTGCCAGCCAACACGCCTCCCCTCATGGATGAGAACGGAGACCTGGTGTCCCGCAGTCTTTTCCATCCGTTCCCCGCCGGCGAGCTAAATGGGCAGGAGCGCGGGGTTGCCGTGATGCTCGATGGAAATGAAGCGATCAGCTGGTGGCATCGCAATGTGGCGACAGCAGCCAAAGGATACGGCATTCAGGGATGGAAGCGCGGCCGCATCTACCCCGACTTCATCTTCGCAGCTCGTGGCGATTCTCGAGGAAGGAGACTGGTTGCGCTCGAAACCAAGGGCGATCACCTGCAAAATCCAGATACCGACTATAAGCGCGACTTGATGCGCTTCCTTACAAACGAATTCAGATGGGAAGAAGCAACAGAAGCTGGCGAACTTCACCTTGAAAACACGGGAGAGGTTGTTGAGTGCGCGCTGATCCTGATGGAGGACATTCCCACTCAACTTCCAGATCTAATCGATCGCCGACCATAAATGGCATCCTCCAACCGAAGCAATCAATGAAATACCAACTCTGCCGCAGGGACAGCGCATCTGTGCCGTATCGACCGAAGTTTGAGTGAGCAACCAGCCATGCCCTTCCGCTTCTGGCGTCGCATCCGCCTTGCCCCTGGCGTCACCCTGAACCTGTCGAAATCGACGGCCTCGCTGTCGCTGGGCCCGCGGGGGGCGAAATACACCATCAGCCCGCGCGGCAACCGGGCCACGGCGGGCCTGCCCGGCACGGGACTTTTCTACACGGTCCATGACCGAAAGCGCGCCGGGCGCGGCGGAGCGGCCCCGGCGCCGCGCGTGCCGCATCGCGACAGGCTGAAGCTCGGCTTCTTCCAGCGGTTGATGACCCCGACCGAAGAGCGGCAATTCGTGGATGGTGTTCGTGCACTGAACGAGGGCGATCAGGATGCGGCGCTGGCGGCACTGGAAGAAGCGCGCGATCTGCCCGATGCCGCGTGGATGGCCGGGATGATCCGCCTGCGGCGCGAGGAACTTGACCGCGCAAAAGCGCATTTCGAGCACGCATTGGCCCGTCTCGGAGATCTG
>PXAW01000310.1 GCA_003567055.1 Hyphomicrobiales bacterium | reverse complement strand
CAACTGGGGCTCAATGTGCTCCAGCAGGCTCATAAGGCTTAACAATAATTTCCGGCTTTTTCTGACGCATTTTGCAGGCATCAAATCCTGCCTGCATCCGGAGCAACATATCCATGCTGACTCCAAATGCTTTTTCAATACGGTAGGCCATCTCTGGGGACAAAGAGGTCCTCTGGTTGATCAGGGCAGACAGGGTGGCCCTGCGAACGCCCAGCAAACCGGCTGCTTCTGAAATGGACAGATTAAGGGAATCCAGTATCTCCGTTTTCACAAACAGCCCTGGATGAGGCGGATTTTTCATGGGCATATCAAAACTCCTTTCAATGATAATCCTCAAAATTAATCAGATGAATATCGTTTCCTTTAAGAGAAAACGTTATCCGCATATTACCGGTTACAGTTATTGCATATTTTCCTTTCCGGCCACCTTTCAATGGATGAATTTTCCAGCCTGGAACTGAGGCAACCTGTGACAGGTCGCTGGCGAACTCTAATGCTGCCAGGATATTTTTGATTTAGCGCGAGTTTACGAGTTATGAAATTTTAACACCTTAACATGCTGATATTGTTTTCTTTTTTGAGCACCATCTGTGCCCCCTAACTTGATAAATATTGCTTCATATCGAATAAATCAAATAGCCGTTTCTGGGTATTGTCGAGTTTAGAAACAACAGTTTGGGTCTGTTGTTTGTTTTTCTTGTTCGGGAATATATTGATCACTTCTCGTATACCTGATAGTGTATCATGAAGCCTGTTTATTGACATGGGCATTCCGGAATCTTTGGCTCTTTTCATAATCAATGCTCTAAGCAACAACGACAACGAGCAATAAAATCCATGGATTTTAATCATGTTGTCCGTCCAGTGGTACATAGGCCACCATGAGCCTGTGTTTCTGTCCTTCATCTGTCTGAAAACATCCTCTATAACATACTGACTTCGGTAGGTAATCACAATTTCTTCTGTATCCCAGCTATGATTGTCTGTAATGATGATATTCTTTCCCAGGTAAGTATCGGCAAGCTTGGCAAATTCATCCGTTTCCATTGAGTATGTGAGCATTGGAATATCATTATGTTCATCGATTGTCGTTTTAATCAATTTTTTCATGTGTTGACCGGAAAGGGCCGCTGAGACCTGGCTCTTTATAGATGCCTTGGTTGGCTTCTTTCCTTTTGTGACCCTTCCAGCTATGCGGTCATCCAGTTTGCCGGCGATAACGGCAAGTTTGCCCAAGGCTTTGTTTATCTCATTATTAATCGATTGAACTTGAGAACTATAAAGTTTGTTGTTAAAAGTGACCACAACCGTAAGCTCTTTACCATATATATTTTTGCTGGTGCGAAAGGCTTTAACCTGGTCAAGTCTTGGATGCGAAAGTGGCTTGAAACATTTGTCGTTATTCGATATAAGAGCCAAATCTTTATGATCATCAGGCTTGACTGAGCCTACAAAATGAAAGCCTGAACCCTGAATGAATTTTTTCAAATTTTCTTCCGAATTATTGCCTTTATCGAATACAATTGTCATACCCCCTCTTTGTGGTATCCTTGCCTGAAAGGCCTTGAAAAAATTGTCTATCACCACGCTAAATTCCTTTGAATCGTGGCGATTACCTTCAAACACATCAAAGTATAAAGGAAAATGGTCCTTTCGGGTGCAGAACAGGGCATAATTTATTTGCCTGAGATCACTTCGACCTTGTTTGTTTTTCCCCCTTTTGGCAATTGTGCAACGTGTATTAAAAGAACCGACAAACGAATAAAAATTGGTTCCATCATATGAAGCGCATGACAAATCAATTTCTTCTTGCTCCAGTACACAATCGATAAGTTTAGTCCATGCCTCCTTCATTTTATTTTCTGTAATCGCCGACATGTTATCCCAGAATCGCTGCGAACTCAGAGAGGTTTTGTTTACTTCAGGAAAAGCACGAAGCATAATCGTGTCTTGAAACCAGCTCCACATTGAGCGCTTGCTTACAGCATTAATCCCTCGGTTTATGGCAGCCAGCGTCAGGTAAAACCCTATTGATGGCCCTTGATTGCGTTTGGAAAAAACTGCATCGAGCGTTTGTATCATATTGATCTGCTGGGATGCATATAAATAGGCAGCCGGAGCACCAAGCTGGAAAATTTCCGCATAATCTGGCTTTGGTGGAACACCTTCTACTGCCTCAATGATTTTATCTAACGATCCAAGATATTTCTGCCATTTTCTCCGGGATTTACCATCCCTTCTTTCCTTTTCCTCTGCATAATAATATGTGATACCCTTTATTACTTTTCGAGCTAAATAAGCCATGCTACCCCCCCCTGTTAGGGGGCACAATAAGCTCTTTTAAGCTAAAAAGTCAAGCAATAATGCGAATAATTTTGTATATAAAGTTAGGGGGCACAGCTGCAAGACTTAATATATTGAAATGTATGGCTTTTTTGAAAATAAAAAAAATAACTCGTAAACTCGCGCTAGGTATACTTTGGGCAATTAAGACGACTTTTTACCCATTTCATGCATTGCCTGATGTGGGCAATTCAGCCCTTTCGTTACCCATTTCATGCATGGTATGCTTTGGGCAATTAATCCCCCAGATTCCCCATTCGATGCATTGCTTGTTATGGGCAATTAAGGCGACTTTTTACCCATTTCATGCATTGCCTAATGTGGGCAATTCAGCCCCTTCGTTACCCATTTCATGCATGGTATACTTTGGGCAATTAAGGCGAATCTTTACCCATTTCAGGCAATGCACAAATAGGGCAAACCATAGCCTACTCCGCGGTATCTACCACTCATGCCGTGAAGACCATGCATACCTTCCCCATTTCATGCATTGCCTAATGTGGGCAATTCAGCCCCTTCATTACCCATTTCATGCATGGTATGTTTTGGGCAATTAAGCACGTCAATTACCCATTTAAGGCTAGGTATACTTTGGGCAATTTAGCCCCTTCGTTACCCATTTCATGCATGGTATGCTTTGGGCAATTAATCCCCCAGATTCCCCATTTCATGCATGGCATGTTTTGGGCAATTCAGCACGTCATTT
>PXAW01000096.1 GCA_003567055.1 Hyphomicrobiales bacterium | reverse complement strand
GCTCACTTTCGGCGCCACCAAGAACGGCTGCCTCGCCGCCGAGGCGATCGTCTTCTTCGACCCGCAGGAGGCGAAGGCGATGCCGTATCTGCGCAAGCGCGGCGGGCACACGCTTTCGAAGGGCCGGCTGCTCGCAGCGCAATTCAAGGGCTATCTCGATGATGATCACTGGCGCGACAATGCCCGCCACGCCAATGCCATGGCCGCCCGCCTCGCCGACGGGCTCGCAGCGCGCGGCCTGCGCCTCGCCTGGGAGCGGGCGGGCAACGAGGTCTTCGTGATCATGAAGCAGGGGCAGGCCGAAGCGCTTCGCGGACAAGGCTGCGCCTTCCATCCCTGGTCGGCGACGAATCTCGCGCCGGGGGACGCGCTCGGTCCGGATGAAGGCATCTACCGGCTGGTCACGTCTTTCGCCACGCAGGAAACCATGGTCGATGGCTTCCTCGCGCTGGTCGGCGAGACCTTGTGAGAAATGCGGCGTTCGGCGGCGTCAGAGGCTGCCGAGGAAGAAGGCGGCCATGCAAAGGGCCGTGATCGAGGCGGCGAAGCCCATCGCGGCGCGCTTGAAGGACGGCACCGCGCCGCTTCGCGCACCGGCATTTGCCAGGCTGACATCGTGACTGTTACGCTGCATGATATTCCCGCTCACACCCGCCCCCGTCGAAGCCGTCCGTCTCCAGCCCGCTTCATTGCGGCACTGCGATAGCCAATAGCGCAGGATTGGTAAATCACCCGGTAACGGCTTTCCGAATCCTGATGCAAGAAGGCAACATTCCGAACCTTCTTCGGTTCCGACATTCCCTCTTGATACCCCGCCCGTTTTAATATAAAGATATCTTTATATCTCAATCGCACCATATCATTCCCATTGGGAAGTATGGACGGAACGGTGGATGATGCGACCAGAACAGAACCTCTCGCTGAACGAAGCACTCGTCGCCCTGCGCGCGGCGGGAGAGGAAACGCGCCTGCGGATCCTCGCGCTGCTTTCTGCGGGCGAGCTGTCGGTCTCGGATCTCACCGATATTCTCGGCCAGTCACAGCCGCGCATCTCGCGTCATCTCAAGCTGCTGGTCGAATCGGGGCTGGTCGAGCGTCATCGCGAAGGGGCCTGGGCCTTTTTCCGGCTCGCCGACCGGGCGACGGCGACGCAGTTGCTGCATCCGCTGCTCGATGCCCTCGACGGCACTGATCGCAGCGTCGCCGCCGACAAGGCGCGGCTTCAGGCCAAGCGCCTCCAGCGCGCGGAAGCGGCGCAGGCCTATTTCGCGCGCATCGCGCCGAAATGGGATGAGCTGCGTTCGCTGCATGCGACGGAGAGCGATGTCGAGAAGGCCGTCGCCGAAGTGATCGGCGACAAGCCGGTCCTCAACCTGATCGATCTCGGCACCGGGACCGGGCGGATGCTCGGGCGGCTCGCGCCGCTTGCACGCCGCGCGGTCGGGCTCGATGCGAGCCATGCCATGCTCTCGGTGGCGCGCGCCAATCTGGAGAAGGCCGGCGCCGGACGCGTCGAGCTGCGCCAGGGTGACATTCACGCGCCCCCGGTCGAGGAGAATGCCTTCGATCTCGTGGTGATCCATCAGGTGCTGCACTATCTCGACGATCCCGCCCGCGCCCTGCGCGAAGCGGCACGGCTGGTATCGCCGGGCGGGCGCATGCTGATCGTCGATTTCGCCCCGCACGGGCTCGAATTCCTACGCGAGAAACAGGCGCATCGCCGCCTCGGTTTCTCGCATGAACAGATCGGCGACTGGCTCGACGAGGCCGGTCTCGACTGCACCTTCACCCGCGACCTGCCCCCGCCTGCGGGGATCAGGGATGCGCTTACCGTTTCAATCTGGCTGGGCCAGGACCGCCGCGTGCGGACCGACTGGCCCCTGCAATCAAAAAACAGAGAGGTCGCCTGATGCAAGCTCGCTCGCGCGCTACCGAAGGCACGCCGTTTCGTTCGGTTTCCTTCGAATTCTTCCCGCCCAAGACGCCCGAAATGGAGGCGACCCTGTGGTCGTCCATCGAGCGTCTGGCTCCGCTTGGTCCGACTTTCGTTTCGGTGACCTACGGCGCCGGCGGCTCCACCCGCGAGCGCACGCACAACACCGTGTCGCGCATCGTCAAGGAGACGGAACTCAAGCCGGCGGCGCATCTCACCTGCGTGGCCGCCACGCGTGAGGATGTCGACGAGGTGGTCAAGGGCTATCACGATGCGGGCGTGCGCCACATCGTGGCCCTGCGCGGCGATCCGGTCGAGGGTCCGGGCACGGCCTACGCGCCCCATCCGGGCGGCTACGCCACCTCCTGGGACCTGATCGAGGGCATCAGCAAGATCGGCGATTTCGAGATCTCGGTCTCGGCCTATCCCGAGAAGCACCCCGATGCCGCGAGCCTTGATGCCGATATCGATGCGCTCAAGCGCAAGGTCGATGCCGGCGCGACGCGGGCGATCACGCAGTTCTTCTTCGATAACGAGCTGTATCTGCGTTATCTCGACAAGGTCCGCGCCAGGGGGATCGACATTCCGATCGTGCCAGGTATCGTGCCGGTGCAGAACTTCAAGCAGACGGCGAATTTCGCCAAGCGCACCGGGGCGAGCGTGCCGGACTGGCTCGCCGCCCGTTTCGAGGGGCTCGACGACGACGTGGCGACCCGCAAGCTCGTCGCGGCTGCCGTCGCCGCGGAGCAGGTCATCGGGCTGATCGACGAGGGGGTGGAGGATTTCCACTTCTACACGATGAACCGGGCTGATCTCGTCTATGCCGTATGCCATCTGCTCGGCATGCGCCCCGACCAGCCCTTGCAGCACGCCGCGTAAGGCGCGCGACGCTCACACATTCACGAGATGCGGCGGTCGGGCATGCCCGACCGTTCGCCGTAAAACAAACCGGGAAGAATTTTCATGTCGCAGATCAAGCACGCCGATGGTCGAGAGGTCCGCAAAGCCCTGCGCACGGCGGCGTCCGAGCGCATTCTGGTGCTGGACGGCGCCATGGGCACCGCCATTCAGGACAAGAAGTTCTCCGAGGAGGATTTCCGCGTCGAGCGCTTCAAGGATCACGC
>PXAW01000350.1 GCA_003567055.1 Hyphomicrobiales bacterium | reverse complement strand
CAGCAGCGCAGCCGTGAAGCCGAGGGAGGGAAGCGCGGGAAACAGGCGCTCCGACCAGAAGGCGAGCACGGCGCTCGTCATCATCACATGCAGGCCCTGCAACCCGGCAGAGGGCACGAGCCCCGCCCAGCTGCCGGGCAGGATCGCCGCGAGCGCGAGGGACAAGGCCCCGGCCAGCATGAGACCGCGCAGCAGCCAGGGCAGGCCGATCATCGCCTCGACGCGCCCGGTGAGGAGACCGGTCAGGCCGAACAGGCCGTATATCAGAAAGATCATGGCGGGTGTCGCCGCAACCGGCAAACCGGCCACGCCCCCGCTCTCCAGCATGTGATCACCGGCAAAGGCGATATAGATCGCGGAAACCGTGCCGTAGACGAAGGCGATGGCAAAGAGCGGCAGCGCCTCGATCCGCAGGAGATCGCGCCATCCGCGCTCGGGCGGCCCCTCGGGATCCCTGTCGATCTCGCGCAGAACCAGCCAGTTGACGATCAGCGCGAGAGCGCTCGCGAGCGCGAAGAAGGCCCAGCACAGGCGCCACGAAATGCCGGTCAGCGCCATGACCAGCGCCGCGATGCCGGCGCCGGCAATGCCGATGCTGGTGCCGGTGCTGATCCGGGAAAGGGCCGTCGGCCTGTCGACATCGAGCACCTTGCGGTGAACCGCATCATTGAAGGGCGTCCATGCGAAACCGGCGCTCGAAGCGGCGAGGAACACGCCGGTGGCGAGAACGAGCAGGTTCGGCGCGAGCGCGATCAGCACCATACCCGACGTGGCGGCGACCAGCCCGGACAGCACCGGCGCCTCCGGCCCGCGCCTGATCAGCAGGACCTGCGCGACGATCAGACCAAGAAAGAAGCCGAAGAATCCGAGCCCGGAAACGAATCCCACCACCGCGCTCGACATGGCAAATTCCGCCCGGAATTCCGGGACGAACAGACCGAAGCCCATCCGTCCGGGTCCATAGCTGATAGCGGTGGCGGCAAAACCGGCAGCCGAGAGGCTCTGGAAATAGTTCATCAACGCCTCCCGCATCCTGGCGGGAAACGCATGCGCGGGCCGACAGGTTCCGGCCCGCCAGCCCCCTCACCGCTCCAGCAGAAAGTCGAGCACGGCCTTCGTGAATTCCTCGGGCCGCTCGACATTGGACAGATGCGCCGCATCCAGCGTCACGGCCTGCGCGCCGGTGATAGCATTGCGGATGAGTTCGCCGTGTTCGGGCGTGGTCGAGGGGTCGCGCGCGCCGATCACGACGAGGACGGGGGCCTCGACGGCGCGGATGCTCTCGCGCTGATCCATGTCGCGGATCGCCTCGCAGCAGGCCGCGTAGCCCTGCGCGGGCGTCGCATGGATCATCTCGCGCACGCGCCCGACGGCCTGGGGATCCGTCTCGCGGAATTCCGGCGTGAACCAGCGCTCCAGCGTCGGCCCTGCAATGACGGACATGCCCTGCGCACGGGCGGTTGCGGCGCGGCTGTCCCACATCTCCGGCGTTCCCATCTGGGCCGCCGTATTGGCGAGCACGGCCCGTCCGATGCGATCACGGTGATGGCTGAGCAGGCGCATGCCGGTCATGCCACCCATGGAGAGCCCGCACCAATGCGCCTTCTCGATACCCAGCGCGTCGAGAATGCCCACCGCATCCTCGGCCAGCCCGGCGAAGCTGTAGGGCCCCTGCGGCGCGTCGCTTCCGCCATGGCCGCGATGATCGTAGCGGATGACGCGGAAGTGCTCGGTGAGCGCCGGCATTTGCGGATCCCACATGGCCAGATTCGTGGCCAGCGAGTTCGACAGCATCAGCGGCGGCGCATCGTCCGGCCCCTCGACAGCGACCCGGAAATTGCGGCCTGCCACGTTGATCTTCTGCATCATGCTCTCCTCCCGACACGCATTTGTTCATCGCGATGCGATGATAACGTTGCGGGAAGCGCTGACGAGGGGCAGCTTTGCCGGATGGGTCGCGCGTTTGCGCGCGGCCTCAACCGATCTCGGCGACGCCCTCCACGAGGCGTGGCGCGGCATGCAGATAACGCGTGGCCTTGCGCTTGGCGGTGATATCGTCCCAGACACGCCCGACCTGCTCCGCCGTGATCCCCACCGCCTGCGCGACATCGTCGGCGGGAACGCCGTGGTTGAGCCCGTAGAGGCACAGATCCATCCTGTCGGTGGGCAGGGCGAAGTAGAACTCCTCCTGCGTCTGCGCGAGCGACCAGGTATCGGTGGTGGGCGGGCGCGAGCGGATCTCCTGCGGCACGCCGAGATGATCGGCGAGCTGGTAGACCTGTGACTTGTAGAGATGCGCGATCGGCTTGACGTCGGCGGCGCCGTCGCCGTTCTTGACGAAGAAACCCTGATCGTATTCCAGCCGGTTCGGCGTGCCGATCACGGCGAAGTTCAGCCGGTCGGCATGGTAGTATTCGATCTGCTTGCGGGTGCGCTGCTTCATGTTGGTGGCGGCCACGATGCCGAGATAGACCTGCGGCGTCAGGCGGTGGCGCGTGGTCTCGCCCTCGGGCGATTGCACGACCAGCGAAGAGATGTTGTAGCCCGCACGTTCCAGCGAATTGGCGATCACCACCTTGCAGGCCCAGCCCGGCCCGTATTCCGGGACGATCTCGCGGATGAAGGCGTCGCGGCGGCGATAGCAGCCCATCGCATCGAGGGCCGGCCCGATATCCTCGATCTCGGCTTCGAGCCCGTAGGTCTGCGCCACGAGCTGGCCGAGGGCGAGGCTCTCGGGGTCGGAATCGTTTTCCGGCATGAACAGGCAGAAGACGTTCCTTGCCCCCACCGCCTGCGCGGCGAGCGCGGCGCAGACGCTGGAATCGATTCCGCCGGAAAGCCCGAGCACGAGGCCGCGCTTGCGCAGATCCCCGCGCAATTGCCGGCGAAGCGCCTCGGTGATGCGCGCGACTTCCGCCGGCGCATCGATATCGAGCACATGCGGGCCGAACGTATTCACGGGCATGGCGTCCGGTCGGAGGGCATGGGCTGTCGCGGCATTCATTCTGCGGCCTCCAGGGTTTTCGCATCGAGGGTTTGTGCGG
>PXAW01000246.1 GCA_003567055.1 Hyphomicrobiales bacterium | reverse complement strand
GCCGTCGGTGACATCCAGCGCCTGTGCGACGATGCGCCCGGGCAGGCCCTCGGCGCGCTCGGCCAAAGCAGCGAGCTTGTCGGCGGAGCGCGCGCTCGCGATCACCGTCCAGCCGTCTCTGGCCAGACGCAGGCATACGGCCTCGCCGATACCCTGGCTCGCACCGGTGACCCAGGCGACACCGTCTGATGGGGTTACGGGCATGGACGATCTCCGGAAAAGGGTTGCGGAACCCGCATTGTGCGGCGATGCCGGGCAGGTATGGTTACCGGGCGGGAAGAACAGACATGACGAACACCCCTCGCGAACACCCCTTGCCAACACCCCTTGCAACCAGCTTCGGCAGCACCGCCCGGGACAGGCGCTTGCGGGCGCATCGATTTGTGATACGGGCGCCGGCGGCGGTCGGATCGATGGTGGACAACGACCATAGCGGGCTGGCCGTTCCGCGTCAGCAAGCTATGGTAACATGGTGGCGCGTGACAGCCGGCATCTGCCGGTCTGAAAGCGGGGCAGGAGCGGTGATGTGGGGCGCGGACCCGATGGGGCGCAGATGAACATGGATCCGGAAGCCATTGCGGCGGCAGCCTTCGTTCTGTCGCTGCGCGAGCGCGGCCTGCGCGACAAGGCGGTGCTCGGCGCCATGGAGCGGGTGCCGCGCGAATTGTTCGCGCCGCGCCGGTTCGCCGATCTCTCGCGTCGCGACGTCGCGCTGCCGCTGCCGCTCGGCCAGACCATGACGGCGCCGTTCTCCGTCGCCGTCATGCTGACGGCTCTGGCGGTGCAGCCGGGGGACAGCGTGCTCGAGATCGGCGCCGGCTCGGGATACGTCTCGGCCCTGCTGGCGCGGCTCGGTGCGAAGGTGGTGAGCGTCGAGCGTTATGCCGCCCTCGCCGACGGCGCCGCCATGCGCTTCGGGGAGCTCGGTATCACTGACGCGATCGAGATCAGCGTGCGCGACGGGCTGACCATGCGCACGAGCGAGCGCTTCACGCGCATCCTGCTCAACGGCGCCCTGCCCGCCCTGCCCGACGACGTCACCCGCCTGCTCGCCCCGGGAGGCCGCCTCGTCGGCGCGCTCAACGGCGAGACCGGGCCGCAGCTCGTCACCGTCGATGCGGATCTGCAGGGGAAGCTGCGCGAGGCGCGCGGGGCGGATCTGCGCATCGCGCCGCTGGTTCAGGCCGAGACCGCCGTGCCGACGGCCCGGCTCAGAAGCGCATCCCCGGCGGCAGCGGCGGGGCCTCGTTGAGCAGGGTGATCGTCACCCTGCGGTTGGGCGCGATATAGGGGTTGTCGGGAAACATCGGATCGGTATCGCCCTTGCCGACCACCGAGGCGAAGCGCTCGTTCGGCAACCCGTTGGCGGCGAGGATGTCGCGGACCACCACGGCGCGCCCCGAGGTGATCGCCCAGATATCCTCCACGGTCACCGCCCCGGGCCGGGGCACGGCGGTATGGCCGGAGACGCGCACGCGGTTGGGCATGCGCCGCACGACCGGCGCGATGGCCTCGAGCAGGCGGCGGGTGCGTTCATAGGGCTGCACCGCGCCTTCCGCGAACATCGAGCGCCCGTCCTGATCGATCAGGGAGATGTCGAGGCCTTCTTCCGTGTGCTCGATGATGACGTTGCGCGAGACTTCGAGGATCTCGGGCATGTCCTGCAGGGCCTGGCGCAGGGAGGCCGTGGCCAGCGCAAAGCCGTGATCCTGCGGCAGTTCCGGCAGGCCTTCGTCACGCCGTTCGTATTCGTTGGGGGTGGTGTAATCCGTCGCCTCTTCCGGCGGAACGTCGCGCAGATTCTGCACATGGGTGGCGGTGGGAATCCCCTCCACCTCGATGATGCCGGAAAACCGCGATTCCGGATTGACGCCGAAAGCATCGCGCATCGAACCGGCAACGATCTGGAGCTTGCGCTGATCCTGGGTGGAGAAGGCGACGACCATCACGAAGAATGCCATCAGCACGGCCATCAGATCGGCGAAGGTGACCATCCAGGCCGGTGCGCCGGCGGGGGGCGGAGCCTTGCGTCGGGCCATGGCGGCGCTTCCTTTCGGCTCACGCCTCGGCGGCGAATTCTTCGCGGTGCTGGTCGGGCAGATAGGCGACCAGCATTTCGCGGATGATGGCGGGGCTGCGCGAATCGCGGATCTGGAGGATTCCGTCGATGATCATGGAGCGCGAAATGTCCTCATCCTCGAATTTCAGTTGCAGCTTGTCGGCGATGGGCAGGCAGAACAGATTGGCGATCAGCGCGCCGTAGAGCGTGGTGAGCAGCGCGATCGACATGGCCGGGCCGAGTTTGGCGGGATCGTTCATGTTGGCGAGCATGATGACGATGCCGAGAATCGTGCCGATCATGCCCCAGGCGGGAGCGGCGTCACCCATGCCGCGATAGACCTTCTGACCGGCATCGACGCGCTGGAGGAAATTGTCGCGATCCTTCTCCAGGGTCTCGCGGATGAATTCCTTGTCGTAGCCGTCGGCGATATAGCGCAGGCCCTGGGCCAGGAAGGTGTTGTCCGTCTGGACGTTTTCCAGCGCGATCGGCCCGCTCTGGCGCACCACCTCGGCAATGCGGGAGAATTCCTCGATCAGGTCCCGCGGGGTTTCCGATTTCATCTGGAAGGCGTAACGCACGCCGATCGGAAGGCCCTGGATCATCGTGGCCAGCGGAAAGCGGATCATGGTCGAGGCCACGGTACCGCAGATCACCAGCACGAAGCCCTTCGAATCGAAATAGGTGCCGAAATTGCCGCCATCGAGCATGATCACGCCGATCAGCGTGCCGATACCCGCGACGAGTCCGATGCCGGTGGCGAGATCCATCTTTGCCTCGAAAGCAGATGCAACATCGGGATGAACCGGCAGGCCGGTTTCGTCTCCCGCAAGGTCACACTAGCGAGGCTGCGCTGAAGATAGGGTTAACCCCGCTGCGACCCGGCCTCCTGCAGGAGGCGATCCGTCGCCGCCTCCACCCGTGCCTGGAGATCGTTGAAGAACGTGTCGCGCGGCAGTCCGGGACCGATCGGGTCGAGGATGTCCACCACGATCGTGCCCGGATG
>PXAW01000284.1 GCA_003567055.1 Hyphomicrobiales bacterium | reverse complement strand
GCGGGCGAGGTCTCCTGCGTGGCGACCAATCCGATCGCCAAGCATGTGCTCTACGAAGCCGGTTTCCGCCATCCGGGCCATACGGAATTCCTCGCCGCGCTCTGTGCGGATGAGGGCGCGGATGATGCGGCGAAACCGCCGCGTTCGGTGATGATGCTGTGGAGCGAGGGGCTCGCCGTGGTGCCGGTCACGGTGCATATCCCGCTGGCGGAGGTACCGGCGCAGCTCACCCGCGATCTGATCGTCGAGACCGGGCGGATCGTTGCGCATGACCTGCGCAGGCGTTTTCGCATCGACGCGCCGCGCCTCGCCATTGCCGGGCTCAACCCGCATGCGGGCGAGAACGGCACGATGGGGCGCGAGGAGGTCGATGTCATCGCGCCGGCCATCGCGCAATTGCAGGGCGAGGGGATCGATGCGCGCGGGCCTTATCCTGGCGATACGCTGTTTCATGCCCGCGCCCGGGCCGGTTTCGATGCCGCCTTGTGCATGTATCACGACCAGGCGCTGATCCCGATCAAGACCATCGCCTTCGACGAGGCGGTGAACGTCACGCTCGGCCTGCCCTTCCTGCGCGTCTCGCCGGATCACGGCACGGCCTTCGACATTGCCGGCAAGGGCGTGGCGCGGCCCGACAGCCTGATCGCGGCCCTGCGCCTCGGCGCCCGGCTCGCCGCCGGCAAGGCCTGATAGCGCCATGGCTGCGATCGACGATCTGCCCCCCCTGCGTGATGTGGTCCAGCGTTTCGATCTCGCGCCGAAAAAGGCGCTGGGGCAGAATTTCCTCTTCGATCTCAATCTTACAAGCCGCATCGCCCGCTCCGCCGGTGCGCTCGACACGGTGATCGAGGTCGGCCCCGGCCCGGGCGGGCTGACGCGGGCCCTGCTTGCGGCCGGTGCGAAGCGCGTTATCGCGATCGAGCGTGATTCGCGCTGTATCGCCGCTTTGCAGGAGATCGCGCAGCACTATCCGGGGCGGCTGGAGGTCATCGAGGCCGATGCCATGCGCTTCGATCCGCGCCCGCTTCTGGCGGGTGGGCGGGCGAAGATCGTCGCCAACCTGCCCTATAATGTGGGCACGCAGCTTCTGCTCGATTGGGTGACGGCGCCGGAATGGCCGCCTTTCTGGGAATCGGCGACGCTGATGTTCCAGCGTGAGGTGGCCAGACGCATCGTCGCCGATGAAGACGATCGCGCCGATTACGGGCGCCTCGGCGTGCTGTGCGGCTGGCGCACGCATGCGACGATCCTGTTCGACGTCGCACCTTCCGCCTTCGTGCCCCCGCCCAAGGTCACCTCCAGCGTGGTGCATATCACCCCACGCGAGGCGCCCGCGCCCTGCGATCTCGCCATGCTGGAGACGGTCACCCAGGCCGCGTTCGGTCAGCGCCGCAAGATGTTGCGCCAGAGCCTGAAGGGGATCCACCCCGATCCCGTTGCTCTGCTGACCCCGCTGGGGATCGCGCCGACAGCGCGGGCCGAGGAGCTCGGTGTGGCTGATTTTCTGGCGATCGCCAACGCGCTGGCCGGGGCGCGCTGAAGTCAGATCTCTTCCGAGAGCAGGTTTTCGACGAAGCCGGCAAGGGCGGGATGGCGCTCGCGCCGCAACCGCTCGGAATCGAGGATGGCGCGCAATTCGCCGAAGGTGCGCTGCAGATCGTCGTTGATCAGCACGTAATCATAGGTCTGCCATTGCGCGATTTCCTCGCGGGCATTGGCCAGACGCCGGGCGATCACCTCCGGCGAATCCTCCGCGCGCCGCTCCAGCCGGTTGCGCAGCTCGGCCATGGAGGGCGGCAGGATGAAGACGCTGGAAACGTCATCGGGCATCTTTTCGACGATCTGCTTCGTGCCCTGCCAGTCGATGTCGAACATCATGTCTTCGCCCGCGGTCAGCGCCTGCTCGACGGGCTTGCGCGGCGTGCCGTAGAAATTGCCGTGCACCTCGGCCCATTCGAGCAGATCGCCGCGCTCACGCATCTCCAGGAAGTCGTCGCGGGCGATGAAGCGGTAATGCACGCCGTCGATTTCCGAGCCACGCCGGGCCCGGGTCGTCACCGAAACGGACAGCCTGATGCCGTGATCCTGCTCGATCAGGTTGCGCGTCAGCGTGCTCTTGCCGGCGCCGGAAGGCGAGGAGAGGATCAGGAGCACGCCACGGCGGGGGATGAGGGCGGTATCGGGCATCGGCGTCACTCCACGTTCTGAACCTGCTCGCGAAACTGGTCGACCACGCTCTTCAGCTCCAGCCCGATCCGCGACAGGGTCACGTCCGAGGCCTTGGAGCACAGCGTATTGGCCTCGCGCCCGAATTCCTGGGCGAGGAAATCGAGGCGCCGGCCCACAGCGCCGCCTTCCGCGAGCAGCGCCCGCGCGGCGGCGACATGCGCATCGAGCCGGTCGATCTCTTCCTGGATATCGGCGCGGGTGGCGATCAGCACCGCCTCCTGGTGCAGGCGATCGGAATCGAATCCGGCCCCCGTCTCCATGATGCGGGCGATCTGCTCGGCGATGCGGGCACGAATCGCCTCCGGCATGCGGGCCGGGTTGTCACGCGCCGCTGCGACGAGCCTTTCCATGGCATCGAGCTGCGCGTTGATGACCTGCATCAGCGCCTCGCCCTCGCTGCGGCGGGCAGCGGCGAGGTTTTCTGCCAGTTCATCGAGGGCCTTGCCGAGATCGGCCTGCAGCGCCTGCGTGATGCTTTCGTCATCGGTCTCCTCGATATCGATGACACCGCGCACGGAGAGGAGCCCGTCAAGGCTGGCGGGACCCACAGCCTCGGAACGCGGTGCGCGCTCGACGGCTTCGACCAGGGCCGCGAGAATATCGTGATTGACGCGGATGCGCGGCGCGCTCTCCGAGCGCGTCAGGGCGAGCCCGACCTGGCATTGGCCGCGCGTGAGCACCTTGCCGAGACGCTTGCGGGCCTCTTCGCCCAGCGCATCCCATCCCGACGGGGTGCGCAACCGGATATCGAGGCCGCGCCCGTTCACGGATTTCGCCTCCCAGGCGAAGCTGTAGGGGCCGCTCGTGCCCGTCACACGGGCAAAGCCGGTCATGCT
>PXAW01000374.1 GCA_003567055.1 Hyphomicrobiales bacterium | reverse complement strand
GCCTTTCGCTATGCCCTGATCGGCGGTATCGCCCTTGCCGGGATCGCCGGCGTCAATGTCGCCATATCGGGGAGCGCCTCGCCCGGATGGGGCAAGGAATCGCGGATGCATGCGATGATGGGCGACCGGATGGCCGGGATGGGGCTCGATTTCGTCGAATGGCGGGTCGGGCGCGCGCTCACCGATGCGGGTACTGCGGACGAGACTGCGGAAGAGGTCGCAGTGATCGTGCGCGAAGCGGCCGACGACATCCTTCCCGTGATGATGGAGATGCGCGGCACCCGCGACGAGGCGATCCGCATCCTCACCGCGCCGGAGATCGATCGGGAAGCGGCGGAGGAATTGCGGCGCACGCGGATAGAGGCGATCGACGAGGCTTCGCAGCGCGCGCTGACGGGTCTGCTCGACGCGGCGGAAAAACTGACAGTCGCGGAGCGCGAGACGCTGATCGACAATCTCGCGCAAGCGCGCCATCGTCGCCGCTGGTGAGCGCGGAGAGCGCGCGCAAAAATGGGGGATACGGGCATGGCCGAACGCGTTCTGATCATCGACGACGATGTTCGGCTCTCGGCCATGCTCGCGGATTATCTCGCGCAGGAGGGCGGGCTCGTCGTGTCGCGCGCGAATGACGGCGAGAGCGGCTTGCAGGCATTGTCGCGCGAGCCGCCGGATATCGTCGTGCTCGATCTGATGCTGCCCGGCATCGACGGGTTGGAGACCTGCCGCCGCATCCGCGCACGCCATGACGTTCCCATCCTGATGCTGACGGCGAAGGGGGACGAGACCGACCGCATCGTCGGACTCGAACTCGGCGCCGACGATTACCTGCCCAAACCCTTCAATCCGCGCGAATTGCTGGCGCGTCTCAAGGCGATCCTGCGGCGTGGCCATGCGGCCTCGCGCTCCCGGGTCGTGCGCTTCGGTCAGCTTGAAATCGATGCCGGGGCGCGGACCGTGCGGGTGCGCGGCGAAGAGAAACCGCTGACGAGCTACCAGTTCGACCTGCTCGCTGCCTTCGCCGATCATGCCGGGCGCGTGCTCAGCCGCGACCAGTTGCTCGATCTTGTGAGGGGCGCGGAGCTGGAGGCTTTCGACCGGTCGATCGACGTGCATATCTCGCGCATCCGCGCCGCCATCGAGGACGATCCCAGGCGGCCCAAACGCATTCTCACCGTGCGCGGGGCGGGCTATGTCTTCGCCCGCAGCCAGGACGGTGAGGCCTGAGGGGCATTTTCATGCGCAGCCGCCTGTTCTGGAAGGTCTATCTCACCATCATCGCCTCCCTCGTGCTGCTGCTGGTGGCGGGTACGATGATCTGGCGTCTCGGCCCGGGCGGAGACGATCTCGGCTGGGACGAGCGCCGCCAGCATTTCGTCGCGACCTATTTCAGCGAGCCCGGCGACCGGCAGGCCCTCGCCGGCGACGCTGCGCGTCTGGCACAGGCCTTGCGCCTCGATATCGGCATTTATGATGCCGATGGCGCCCTGATCATCTCCGCCGGCGATCCGTTACCCGCAGAAATCGCCGCGATCGAGCGGCGGCGCGGGCTGGAGCGGGGCTATTTTATGGCCGGCAGGCTCGATGACGGGAGCCGGGTGGTCGCGCGGTTCGACGATCCCGCCGACGGGGGCAATTCGCGCAATCCGTTCATCGCCATCGCCATCGCGGCGATCGTGATCGGCATCGGCGCCTGGCCGCTGGTGCGCAGCCTCACGGGAAGGCTGGAGCGCCTGCGCGGCGGCGTCGAAAGCTGGGGCGATGCGGCGCGGCTGCCGCGCGTCGCCGTCGAGGGCCGGGACGAGATCGCCGCGCTCGCCACGGGGTTCAACCGGGCCGCCGAGCGTATCGAAAGCCTGATCGAGGCGCATCGCAGCCTGCTCGCCAATGCCAGCCACGAGCTGCGCTCACCTTTGGCGCGGCTGCGCATGGCGGTCGAGCGTCAGGCCGCGCAGCCGAGCGAGGCGCTGCAGGCCGAAATCGTGCGCAACCTCGCCGAGATGGACGAGCTCGTCGGCGAAATCCTGCTCGCGAGCCGGCTCGAGCGCCTCGACGCGCCCGAATCGACCGAGCCGGTCGATCTCCTCGGCCTCGCTGCCGAAGAAGCGGCACGCGCGGATCTGCCCGAGGAGGCGATCAGCGTCACCGGCGCCTGCCGCCCGGTATCGGGCGATGCGCGGCTGTTGCGGCGCATGATCGGCAACCTCATCCTCAATGCCACCCGTCACGGTGCGCCGCCGATCGAGATCAGCGTCACAGAAGACGGGGCAAACGCGATCATCCGCATCCGCGATCACGGGCCGGGCCTCCCCGAGGGCAGCGCCGAACGAATCTTCGAACCGTTCTTCCGCCCGCAAAGCGCCTCCGAGGCCGCCGGCGGCTGGGGGCTGGGGCTGGCCCTCGTGCGCCAGATCGCCGAGAAACACGGAGGCTCCGTCACGCTGGAAGACACAGCGGATCCGGGGGCGGCCTTCGCGGTGCGGCTGCCGACGGGAACCCGCTGAGGGGTCTGCGCCGTGCGTCAGCATTTTACGCTGCGTAGTCCGTTCGGCTCATGCGGGCGAAGTTTTCCCATGCGACGCTCGTTTTCAGGGGGCGGACCAGGCAATCCTGAAAACAAGTCACGTTATGGGGAATGACATGCTCATCGAGAAGAAGTTCATCGGCGCCGCACTCGCGATCGGAGCTCTGGCGCTTGCCGGATGCCAGACCAATCTCGCGGAACTGCCCGAACCGTCATCGACGCCACGCACACTGACCGGGGATGAAATCCGCGCCTATGCAGGCCGTACCAGTACATGGGAGTCCAAGGACGGATCCGCACAGGGACGGGTCACGCTGAATGCCGACGGGACGCAGACACTGACCAGCAACATCCCGGGTGTCGCGCGAGATACCGGCACGTGGCGGGTGAGCGGCAATCGGCAATGTGCCACATGGACACGTATTCGCGACGGGGAAGAGCGCTGTTCGACATGGACGTTGATGCCTGACGGCAGCATCGATACCGGCAATACCATTACCCGCTTCTGAAAGAGCATGGTAAGCTCGGCGGGAGCGGAGCGTCG